>JAICVG010000252.1 GCA_025935445.1 Nitrososphaera sp.
AGGTTAGAAAGATCCTTGCCAGCCGCTATGCCGTTGAACTTGCGAGTATCTATGCCTAGAATAATCTTACCAAGCATCTGCATAAATCGCCAATATGTATCCCATGCAAATACTGGATTGCCGCTCTGATTTGCAAGCCCCTCAACTGTTTCATCGTTTAGGCCAAGGTTAAGGATTGTATCCATCATACCCGGCATAGAGACCGGAGAACCAGAGCGGACTGACACTAGGAGCGGATTTTCACGTTCACCAAACCTCTTTCCAGTCAGACCTTCCAGGCGCCTTATAGACTTGCGCACTTCATCCATCAAGCCGTCTGGCAGGCGCCTACCTGCTTCGTAAAATTTTTCGCAAATTTCAGTAGTTATTATGAAGCCAGGCGGTACAGGCAGACCAAGCCTTGTCATTTCTGCGAGGCCGGCTCCTTTGCCCCCAAGCAGCATCTTATTTATGCCGTCAGTCTCGTCGAAGAAGTATATCGGCTTGACGACTGCAGGGGCTGTGCCAAATCTGCTCTCTTCAGACATTGCTGGATAGTTTCATCTTTTCGTCAAGGGTTTAAAATGTTGTGTGTATATATATTCTGCAGGTAATAATAATAATAGCAATTTTAATTGTTAATTGTCAGAACAAAAACTCTGTATGTCCTAGGCTAGTCATTCTGCTTCTTGTTCCTGTAAGGGATATTCATGGATTCATTGTCAATGTCTCTTGCTGCGTCTACCAGCGATTCGGGAAGTGTAGGGTGGGCATGAATCGTGTCAGATATATCTTGGGTTTTCATGCGCATTCTAACAGCAAGAGCAGCTTCTCCAATCATCTCGCCTGCATGTGGTGCGATAATTAAGGCTCCTACGATTATTCCGTCTTTCTCAAAAACCTTGAAGATTCCCCTTGTGTCGCCGAGACAATTTGCCTTTGCACTTGCAACAAGTGGAAATTCTCCGTGCTTTCCTTCTAGCTTACCAACGAAGGCGACCTCCGGATATGTAAAGACGCATGCAGGTACAGTTCGGTAATCCATCTCGCTTCCTTTCCCCATTATATTTTGTGCAGCTATCTCTCCCTGTTTTGAGGCAACATGAGCAAGTTCAAAAAGACCGGTTACATCCCCTATTGCAAAAATATTCTGAACCGTGCTGCGCATCTCCCTGTTGACAAGTATTCCTCGATCGCTAAATTTTATGCCACAGTTGCTCAATTCACTAACGTTTATGCATGGTCTGCGACCTATGCATACTAACACCTTCTCTGCTTCAATAGTCTGTCCGCTGGCCAACACCACCCCGTTCTCGAAGATCTTTTCAACCGTGGATCCTGTCATTACATTGATCCCATCTAAGCGCATATACTTTTCAATAGTCTTTCCTATCTCTTCAATTTGAAGAGGCATCAAGTGTTCCTGCGCCTCAATCAGGGATACCTTGCATCCAAAAGAGTTAAAGATGGCAGAAAATTCGCAGCCGCTGTAGCCGCCACCTATAACGACGATTGATTTAGGTAATTTTTCAAGTTCAAAAATTGTGTCTGTTGAAATTATATTTTTTTCGAATGTGTAGTAGGGTAAGCACACAGGGTAGCTTCCTGTAGCAATAACTATGTTCTTTGTTTCCAAAGCATTGTCATTCACAACTACCTCATTTCCAGAAGTCATGTGAGCTTCGCCATGTATAATGTCGATGTTATTACTTTCCAAGAGAGTTTTGATACCCGATGCAAGCCTGCTAACTGTGCCTGCCATTCTTGACCTTACAGTTGCATAATTCAATTCAATATTTGCCTTCAAGCCGTCCTTTCTTGCGGCAGTAGACTTTCTCATAATATCTCCTATGGAGTGTAGATATTTTGTCGGAATGCATCCCCTTTGGGTGCAAGTGCCGCCAAGCCCATTTTTTTCAATAATACAAACTTTGCCCCCCAGCTGCGCTGCTCTGATAGCGCATGTATAGCCGCCGGGTCCTGCGCCTATTATTATGGCATCGTACATACAGACAGAGATTTGTGACAGTTAGCAATAAAATTGCTTATCTTCTACGATTCCACTCTCTGCTGTTGTATTTTCGTTCTGCTAGCCAATTGGCATGGTTGATTTCTTCTGTGCTCATGGTGTCGGCTAGGAGCTTGGCATCAAATTTTGTAGCAAAACTGGTTTTTAGCGATGATGCCATCTCCTCAAATGTTGTCCCTGCTAGGCTGGTTACTCTTTCCTTGACGTCTTTGATTATCTTGTCCTTGAACTTTTCAGAAGGAACTTTTAGAACGCAAAACATCTTGTCTACATCAACGCCTAATAATAAAGTGCCATGCTGCAGCAGCACTCCCTTCCTCCTTGTCTGAGCGCTCCCAGAGACCTTTTTACCCTTTACAACTATGTCATTGAGCGGAACAAAACTGGCATCAAATCCCAGCCTCTTTATGGATATCACTATGGTTTCGCAAATCCACCCATATGATTCCATAATGTTCTGAGGGTATTGTTTTGTTATGAAGGAGTATGTTAGCTCGTTTTCATGTAGCACAGCCCCACCACCAGTTAATCTTCTAACAACATCAACTCCAATCTTACTGCACTTTTCGAGATCAACTTCCTCTCTTATGCTCTGAAAATATCCAATTGAGACAGCCGCAGGCCGCCACCCATATAGTCTGAGAATCGGCGCATCGCCTATGTTTTCTATCAGCACTTCGTCTATTGCCATGTTGAGGGCCGCATTGTTGTATCCGGTTTCTAATACTCTTATTTTGCTGAACCTTATCGTGCTCATTTTATGTCTTGCAACCAAGTATTGCCTCTGTCAGAGACGTCGAATCAAAGCCATACACCTCAGAGTTCTTGAGACAGTTGTCTATCTCTTGCTTGAGAGTCTCTTTTTCCAGTTTTGTGCCAATTAAACCTGCCTCAAGGGTTTCCAAAGCTTCCTCTGGATAAAGGAAAAAGTCTCCGGCAATTGTAATCCAATTGATCGTATTTTCTGTCTCATCATATTCTAGCATTATCCTAATAAGTTTCTGAGATTTGTAAACATTATGGGCTCTTTTCATTTACTGCCACTTTGGTTTGTCTTTGAGACGGCCGCCATCTCAGATTTGGCCGCCGCGCAGCAGCAACTTCATCCAGCCTACCGACCGGTGTAGAGAATGGCGATTGCTTGACTATCTCCGGATCTTCCTTTAGCTCAGTTGCTATCTTTTTTAGCGCTAGCACAAATCTATCCAGCGTTTCTTTGCTTTCTGTTTCCGTAGGCTCTATCATCAAAGCCTC
>JAICVG010000129.1 GCA_025935445.1 Nitrososphaera sp.
CTTTAGACTTGGCATCATTTGCTCTGTCAATAAGCGCCTGTGCAGAAAAGCCAGAAAATACTACTGAATGAATAGCACCAATCCTTGCACAAGCAAGCATTGCAATAGGCAGCTCTGGCACCATAGGCAGGTATATTGTGACGCGGTCGCCTTTACTGACTCCAAGGCTCTTTAGGACGTTGGCAAACTTGTTTACCTGACGATACAATTGAAAATAGGAAAGTGTCCTTGTCTCTCCACTCTCGCTTTCCCATATTATTGCGGCCTTGTTTTTCGTGTCAGTGTTTATGTGTCTGTCAAGACAGTTTACAGATGCATTGAGATTACCCCCTACAAACCACCTTGCAAAGGGAGGGTTCCACTCAAGGACGTGATCCCATTCTTTGAACCATATCAAATTTCTGGCCTGAGCTGCCCAGAACTTGTCCGGCTCTGCTAGCGCTTCTTTTGAGCTTTTCTCAAGTCGCTTACCTATTCTGACACTTATCTTCGTCATGTCACCACCACCTTCACTATTTTCATATAGTTTTGAAGGACTCGACAAACATTATGAGGAACTAAAACTTGTCTTTAAAGTATTTGTTAACCATTTCTGTCAACATCAAATGCAGAAGGTATTCAGAAGTTTCTTATTAAAGAGTCAATCGATATATTAAAAATCAAGAAAAATCACTTCTATAATAGTTTGAAGTATAGAAGCAGAACAGAAATAGTAGCAATGATCCTAGAGGCAGCGAATGGCGGAGCAACTAAGACAAAAATCATGTATAAAGCTTTCCTGAGCTATGCGCAACTAAGAGAATACCTCGCTGTCTTAATCGAAAACGGCCTGCTCGAATACATGGAAGGAACACAGACATACAAAACAACTGCAAAAGGGCTTAACTTCCTGAAGATGCATAGTGAGATTGGGGAGCTTTTACAGACAAGCGTCAGAGAACGCTAAAGAAGCTAAGCTGCCCATCTAAATTTTTTAAAAATGAAAAACTGACCGGACACAGAGTGTGTGCCTGGCGCTACAATTATTTTGTTATTACTTGGTTGAGCCAGTTTGTCTCTGTCTCAGAGTGCTGCTCCACGCCGTCAGAAGAAACAGGGGCATCATTACCCCCTTCCTCTTTCTCCTCTGAGCTTGCTGCGCTCACTTGTACAACAGAAACCACTTCTGCGGGCTGGCTTGGTGCTTGTTCAGTTGGCTTTTCTTCCTCTTCTTCCTTAGTTGGTGGAGGAGCAGCAGCTGTCGAAGAACTACTAGTTGTAATGATATTTTCTAGCGTCTGAGTTGTCAACTTTTCTTTTACATTGTTTATCTCAGCCCTTTCGTTGTTTATGTGCTCTATTAGCTCATCCGTCTGAACCTTGACCTGCTGGTACGTCTCTTCTTTCATTTCGTTACTTCTGAACTGGAGTTTTGCATCAAACAGGACTGCCTTGATGTTCTTAGCTTCTACGTCAAGTTCTGCCAATCTTGCGTTCAGCTTATCATTTACCTGCTTTCCAGTTTCATCAAGTTCATGCAGGTTCTTCTCATACTTGATATATACTAGCTCTGCATCTTCCTTCATAGAATCATTCTCAGAGAGAATATCCTGAAGTGCCTTTATCCTCTTAAGCGTGAGGGACTTTTGTCTCAGCAACCTCTGTGCGTCAAGCCTCCATCTAGGTATAAAGAAGACATATTCTCCCTGGATAACTAGCTGTTCGTAAGGCAGTTGCTTTAGACCGCCAGAACCACAATCGACGCCGACAGCTTCTATCTCGCCATCGTTTTCTGTTATTATGCCGACTGCTCTCCCGATGTAAGTGCCATATATGTCCTTAACTTGCTTGCCTACAAATCCGAGCTTTTCTTCGCTCATGTGAATAGTTGAGCAAAGATTGTATAATGATAACGGTGTTAAAACAGTTCGATAAAATAGTGGAATTAATCATGCCATCTAGTCTAGAAGATTTTCTTCACAAGATTTGGATGTTTAGTAAAAAATATTTTGGTACTGACCTCTTATTGTTCATGTGTATCTATCTCCATGTTTGATAGCAATATCTTTTTAGACAGTTTTACCGAAGAGGAAAAGTCGATTCTCAAGACCCACTTCTCTAATGTCGACGGGCAAGTATTTGCGATAACCACCCCAAGGCAGGTTGATAGAGGTGCCCTAATGTCCCGCTATTCCCGCACAGACAAGACGATGCGAAGGGTATTTCTAGATGAGTTTGCAAAGAATCCAAATAGGGGAGAAGAATTTTATAGACGAGTCCTCCTTGAATATGGGGATGACTCAGTAGCTGAGCTAGGTGAGGCTCAAGTTGCTGTCGAGGGGATATCAAATATTGCTGCAAAAAAGATTGAGGATCGTAGAGTTGGGCTCTCATATCTAGAAAAATCGTCTCGTTATGTAGCTTTTAACCAAAAGGTTGGCGGATACTATCGGTATGCCAGAGAAGACAGCATTATGTCGTCGTCTCATGCAGACAGATACATTGAGGCTTGTGACCACTCATTTAACACTTATAGTAAGAGCATCCAGCCACTACAAGCCTTCCTGAAGGAAAGAGAGCCAATAGAGCGCTTTAGTTTCTTTGATTCGCTGTCGCAAAAAGAGGCACCCTTTGGCAACTTGATAGCCGACAAAGACATTGAAGCCGCCAGGCGGATCTACAGTATGACGATAAAAGCAAAGGCACTAGACATACTCCGTGGTATTTTGCCTGCATCCACTATGACAAACATTGGCATTACAGGCAACGGCAGGGCGTTTGAATACTTGCTGACGCTAATGTATGGATCAAAGCTAAAAGAGATCAAATCCATTGCAGCCCAGTTATTTAATGAGCTAAACGCAGTCATCCCTTCATTTATCAGGCGTGCAAAGGACAAGTACGGGCAGGCACTGCAAGAATATACAGCAAAAACTGGAAATGCAATTGGCGAGTTTGCCAGATTCCACCTATCAGGAATCCCACCTGAAGAAGAGCCTGAACTTGTCAAGCTGATTGACTACAAAGACAACTTTGAAGCAGAAGTAAATGTGATATCTGCAATTCTGTATGAGCAGGCTAAGGGTCAGTCGCTTTACAGGATTACAAATTATGTCAAATCGATGCCAATTGAAGAGCGGAACAAGGTGATTAGGGCATACACAGAATTTCGTACCAGTCGCCGGCATAGACCCGGCAGGGCGTTTGAAATGGTCGATTATACCTTCGAATTGTTCACCAACTTTGGCATATTCCGAGACTTGCATAGGCACAGAATTCTTACGATTGAGCGGCAATTGCTCTCGACTAGGCACGGTTATGATCTTCCTCAAGAGCTGGTTGATTCAGGACTCGACAACGACTTTAGAGATTGCATGTACTTATCAAAGCAGGTTTACGAAGAAATAGCTAAGACTATGCCAGAGGAAGCTCAGTATGTCGTCAACTTTGCCTATCGCTACCCCTATTTTGTCAAGATGAATCTGCGAGAAGCATGTCACATGATAGAGTTGCGTACTGTCCCCCAAGGTCATCCGGACTACCGGATCGCATGTCAAAAGATATACAGTGAAATCAAGCGTGTACACCCCCAGCTTGCGCAGGGAATCAAGTTCGTCGATATGAATACATATCAGCTGGAAAGATTTGATGCAGAAAAAAAAAGCGAGAAAAAGAGGCAGCAAGCTACTAAGACAATACCTGGGTTTTAGTACCATTATATGGCAATCAACACCTATATTGACCAAGCTTTATATATTACCATTGGTTACCATTAGATGGTAATAAAAAATGGTCGAAAAAACTATCCCAACAAAAGACGAAAGAGCAGTAGACGTATATGACACAATGAGAGACAACCTTATCAGAACAGTAGATGAATTTGCAAAGGCTCAGCCACAGTATTCACAGTCAATTTCTAACCTCCAGCTGGACTATATCCAGACAACCAAGAACATGATCCAGACTTCATTTTCCGCTCAGAAGCAGTTAGCAAACACCTTAAACGTCCCGTCAGTGCCATATGGAGAAGTGTTCACAAGGCAATCAAACGAAGTGACAAATAACCTAGTTAGGTCTGTGAGCATAAACAATCAGCTGACGATCAACGCGTTGGATGCAGCAAGGGAAAACCTAAAGATCTACAACAGAACAGTCGATACACTGAGTGACTTCTACACCAACATGGCAAAAGCGTGGACAACGTTCTATACGCAACAGCAGCAACAGTTCGCACAACAGCAGCAACAGTTCGCACAACAGCAGCAACAGTTCACAAGGCAGTAAAAAATCTGCCTTTTTTTCTTCTTCCTTTTTTGGCATAGTTAATAAATGAGTTAAAAGCCATACTATCTTATGTCTACCACGGTAACCGAGTATGTATGCCAAGACTGTGGAACCCTTTTACGTCACACCAATCCGACGACTCTTGAAAGCATGAGGGATGTTCACAATCAATTATGTATTGTTAAAAGACAAAAGACAATGGCTGCACAGGTAGCCGCGCCCAAGCCTGCCGCTGCCTCGGCTACTACTACGGCCAAAATACACGCGACTGCACCAGCAGCAGCTGCAGCAGCCTCTGCACCAGCAGCAACTGCCCCAGCATCAGCATCAGCAGCAGGAGGAGGCGGCGGCCCAACCACTATATCACTCACCGGAACAGGAACAAGCTACAGCACGGCGCAAGGCCCAATTGATCCCAAATTCAAAGAAAAAAGGCAGGTAACTGGCACCTATCAAGGAATCAAAGTATGGGGGCCAATTGACCCGCCAGGACAATTAGGTATATGGGGTCAAGAAGTATGCATAGACTTTGACATTTGCGTTGCAGACGGAGCATGTATTGAAGCTTGCCCTGTCAATGTCTACGAATGGCTTGAAACACCCGGCCATCCGGCATCTGACAAAAAGGCCTTCATGATAAGAGAAAAGGACTGTATATTCTGTATGGCATGTGAAAACGTCTGTCCGCCTCAGGCAGTCAAGATATTCAATAAGGGTTAGGCAGGCTACAGCGAATTA
>JAICVG010000323.1 GCA_025935445.1 Nitrososphaera sp.
GTAACTACAAAATACCCTTACATTTGTTACTCCAGTCGCAACAAAAGTTTTGTTATCTTTATTGATATTCTGACTTCCTTTAACAATTCTTGAGTGCCCCCACAATAGCCCATTCTGTACAATATCGATTTTCCCCCTCTTGAGCCTAAAAAGCTCAGGCCTTTCGAACATCGCGACTGCAAAGACATCAGGCAAATCGAATTTACCAAATTTCGTCAAGGGATAACGCAGTAATGATTTGACGATAGTTGGTACTTTGTCGTTGTTACCACTACTACTACCACCTTTTTTCTTATTCTTTTTGCATTGCCGGTTAGAAAGCCTTGAAACAAATTCGTCATCTATCATCAAATATTTGCCAGTTACATCCAAGCCCACAATGTTTAGCCGCACTGCTCCTGATGAAGCATGAGTCATCACTATTTGAGCAGCTTTTGGGTCACAGTAAAAGTTGAATTCGGCATATTGTGTAATGTTGCCATAAACTTTGCTTGCAAGCCCGAATGCGCCTCCCATGATGCAAATTCTTGATAAAGAATCCGTTATCTCTGGATCTTCAAGTATTGCCCTTGCAATGTTTGTTAGAGGCCCGGTTGCAACCAGCGCAACTTCACCCCTTCTATAGTTTGCTAGTGTTTCAGAGATAAAGTCTGAAACATTTCCTTTTTGCAAAAGAGCCGGATTACATTGAAGCATGATATTCCCGAGGCCCTTCTCTCCATGTACTTCCTCTGCATGAACAATTTTCTTAGATAGTGGCTTTGATGCTCCCTTCATCACTGGTATCTTGGACTCTTTGCCCATTTTTCTCAGGATCCCAAGGGTGTTTAGGGCTGCAGCCTTTGCCGTTACGTTGCCGCTGACAGTCGTTATGCCGATAATTTCGATTTCCGGCGATTGCAAAGCCATTATTATAGCTATAGCATCATCTATGCCAGTGTCAACATCCATCAGGATTTTTGCTGACAATTTCTCACAACCACATCATGCTACAAAGAACTGTCATATGATATACCTTTACAGCGAGCCTCTGCTGTAGTCATTGTTTACATACCGCTTGATCTCCTCATAAGTTGGGCTTGCCCTTATCTCTTCCCTGGCTGTCTTAAGCGCTGCAGCTATATTGGCAAGGTACAGAGCCCTGGCGTCTTCAAATCCTTTTAGTTTGAATGCCCCAAATGTGCCGACAAACGTGTCTCCTGCTCCTGCCGTACTTACTATTTTGAGATCCGAGGAAGCCAAATGCATAGGTGGGATCATCATGCTTTTTCCATCCGTGCAGAGCACGCACCCCTTATTGCCCAGAGTCACCACAACCTTTCTGCCTCTGGCGGAATTGGATATCTTGGTACATGCCTTGACTCCATCGTCTACGGATGTTAGGGATCTGGCCTCCTGCTGGTTTAGAATCAGGTAATCCACATGGCTTATGTATCTGTTCACAGCAGAAAGTCCGTAATTGGTTAGAAGTGCAGGTGACCATATGACGCTCTTGCCAGGCCTTCTAGCGTGTATTATGAGCGAGCCTGCAACATCAAGTGGCGGGTCTATAACTATTACCGTATTCGACTTATCGATTGCCGATAGCACTTCCGGACGTACAACAAACTCTGGCCTAATGGCCAAGTTTGCAGCCTGGTGCGTTAAAATTACATCTTCGCCTTTGCTGTCAACAACGACATAAGCCTGCCCTGAAAGCATTCCATCATGCCGAAATATTAGAGAGGTGTCAACCCCCTCATTCTGGAGTATCTTAATCTGACTGTTGGCTATATCATCGACTCCAAGCATTCCTATAACTCCAACACTATTTGCACCCAGAATTTTCACTGCGGCTACAGCAGTATTGGCGGCCTTGCCGCCAGGAAGAGAAATCACCCTCCTAATGCGCACTTCTTCTCCGGGATTCGGGAATCTATCTACAAATAGCATAGTGTCCCAGTTTATCGCGCCGCATACAAGGATTTTTGGCATAGTTACAGGATGATGATGCACAACAAGAACCGTGTAAAGTTATCGCACGCACACAGTGGAGAGAACGAGCAAGGTTTTTGCCATTTATCACTGTATAAAGTAGTAAGTTTTTTCTTTCTATTTTAACGGCCTGCTCTTTTCTGCCCTTATTCTCATTCGATCGAATCTATATCTGACTAGTTAGAATTTGCTGTGTAAGTCAGTTGGAGA
>JAICVG010000319.1 GCA_025935445.1 Nitrososphaera sp.
ATATGCAGATTTGACCTCTTCGTTCTCTAAAGCCTCTTTGGATGCCCCAGGCCCCCATACAAAATGAAAATGCTCCCCGTCTGCGTGCTGGTGCTTGCCAATTGGCTGATGATTTTTTGGAAAGTCTGGATCTATTGGCATTTCTTTCTAGAATTTAATCGAATTTGATATTATATAAACTGTTTGCAGACGGCCTGACAGAGCCTCAGTCACAAAGTTTCTTTCTCAAACTGCACGTTTAGCTTGTGATTCAAAAGCTTCGCCTTGGCAAGCTTCATCCCTGCAGTCGCAACGGGCAAAGGAACAATATTGGCTATTCGTCCTGTAACGGTCTTAACTGTTATGGTAAGCTGGTCGCCATAACGCTCTATGCTGAAGTCATCTTTCTCGGTAAATGGTACTTGCACAGTCATGTTGATCGCAGTTCCCTCCTTTACAAACATGTATGGTTCGCCGTGATAGAATATCTTGGATGGGTCGTCACTGCCAAAGAGCATTTCACCGTGTCTGCGCAGCATATCTATGCCACGAAGCTCAGTACCATAGAGCTGTGCCTCTCTTACAGGCAAAGGATAGAAATTTGCCTTTGCTTCCTCCACTTTTGACCTCTGGAAACTTGCCCATTTAGCATAATATTCATCTGATGAGGTGGCCATTATTTTGTTTATTACTGCCATATCGACATTAATGCCATAGAGGCTTGTCGACATGAGCACACGCTTGGCATTTTCGATACTGAATGTGTCTGGGTTTGCAACTAATCTAACAGATGTTCTATTGTTGTTATTAATAACGTCGGAAAGAGCATTGAGCCTGTCGAGCAGATCCATTTCACTCTGTATGACATCCTTGGTGGGTGTCGGGAAATTAGCAAGCGGTTGGAAGACCTTGGCAAACCCACTAAATAGGCCTGCAAGCCCTGTCAGCTTGCGACCGATGCTGCCTACAAGCTTAGGGAAATACAGATATCGTAGCGCTTCGCCGGAGGCTGGCATATCAAGCACCACTGCATCAAATGTTCTTGCACGGTCTACTTCCTCTACCTTCAATAGCGAAAATAATTGGGTCATACCGGGCAACATAGCAATCTCATAGGCAAGCGTCTCATCTATCCCTTTGGAAGAAAATAGAGCTGCAGTATAGGAGAGTATAGTATTGTATTGTCGGCTCATTTCAGCCACAGGGTCTATTTGCAATGCAGTCAAGTTCGACAGCACCTGCTTTGGATCGTGGCCGACATCGGGCATCATGAAAGCATCGCTCAGCGTATGCGCCGGATCTGCTGAAATCACAAGCGTCTTATAGTTACGCTCCGCCATCTTGATTGCAGTTGCGCAGGAAGTTACTGTCTTGCCAGTGCCACCCTTGCCAGTGTAGATTATTAGTCTCAACAAAGTAAAAAATGAATACAAGCCAATAAAAGACTTTAGAATATCTAACTCACAAATACTAGTGTTTAGGACGCTGTAGACAGTCAGGACATAACGCCTGATCACTTCTCGTATACCCAGAGTAGTTACTACTAGTATAACATCAAACGAGTATGTCATATGCGTGTAGTGGGAAAATCTCGGAGACCATGAACCCTATTTTGCCAAAGAACATCTGAAAAAGTATCCTGACTATAAAAAGTATACCATTTTGCCAAGAAAAACTTCTTCATAAATGAAGAAAAGAAGGTAAGATAGAACAAAGGGGCTTGTCTGACTGATTGATTAATTTACCAAAGGAGGATGATGAAATTAGGTTGGTGCTTGACCATGCGTTGAAGCATTATCAACAACGCTTGAAGAACTTAGTCACTAATGCTCAATTGTACAGTTGGAAAGGACATCAACAAGGATTTAGGAGGCATGTAAAAGAGGCTGACGATGCTGCTGACTATGTAGCAGGAGTAACCCCTCTAACACGAGCAGCTTTTTAGAAAAGAAAAGCCATAGTCGAACCAGCATTGACTTGTTATACTGCAGATTTGAAGAAAAGCAAAAATGCATTGCGCGAAAAGGTCTGCAATGCCATTCCTAATTTAGAATCTGTTGACTGCGTGACACAAGTTGCAGAGTTTTGTAAGCAATCGCTTTTGTAATTTCAACAGAACTTAGTTTCTATTGTATATTTGCTTCTATCTCACCCAAGTCAATTTATTATCATTGTTGCACGCAGTACAGTGATAAGAAATTTGAATGTCGTCTTCCCCACCGTCCACATTAGCGACTGCGGTCGTATGAACATCATCAGGAGGATTTGCAGAGTAAGCTGTACCACAATGACGACATGAATATTG
>JAICVG010000164.1 GCA_025935445.1 Nitrososphaera sp.
CACGTATGATCGCATCCTCGCCAGCTGGTCTCGCTTGGGATCAGCTGGCGAGTTTCGTTACCGGTTCGAAGCTATCCCTATTATACATTTCACGCCGGATGTCCGTAGATGTGTGACACAGAGAGACCTGACTCTATAGCGGGTCGATTCCAGGATACAGCAATTATTATTCTATTAAAGAAACTCTCATACTAGTTTGTGGTAGAGTTCATCACTCCAAGCATACTTAGATATATGTTCCTTTGGATAGGAACATTCTCAAGTCTTTTCTCGTCTCTCCAAAGCTGTTGCTAATATTGATAATGATGACATGATGGTTAATCAAAAAACAACAAAAAAGGGGTATAATAGGGCAGTGATGGTGTCTATCTGTGCCTCTCTCTCTTGCTAAATACAGGTATCCCTGTCCGTCGCATTCTTCTGGTGGGATGTTTTCCTTAAAAGACCTAGAGAGAATTCTATTCCCCTAGATTGACTGGATTTGGCGGATGCATGGGACTTGGAAGAATTATTGATACGTGCTGAAAACCCGGCCAAAACTCTTTGCTGCAACAGAGCAGTTTCAAAATGTTGCTTTTGAGTTCTGTATTACGAATTTGCTAGGTCTGAAAGGCGTTTTACCAATTCTCGAACTGTAATTGGCTTTTTAAGGTAACACTTTACTTCTTCCAAAAATGGAAATGAAGTCCTCAACTCTCCGCGGGATTCATCGAATGCAGTTAGAAAACACACCTTTACTTTATTATCTACATCTCTGATTTTTCTATATAGTTGAAAGCCATTCATTCCCGGCATTCTAATATCCAGAATCAATAGGTCATACAATCCCGGTCTGAACTCTGAAAAAGCCTCAACGGGGTCATTAAAGGTCGTCACAATGAATTGGTAATTTTCAAGCCCCATCTTGAATATGGTTGTGATATCCTGTTCGTCATCGACGATCATTACCCTGTATTTCTTTGCCTGCACAGAAGTCAGAAGCCTGTCATACTTCAAGTCATTTTCCGAGACCATAATATGCGTCGCACAAAAGTTCCCACGACTGCTTAATAAAGCAACTGGAAAGTCATTTCAGTTTTTTAATACTGTAGTTTTTCTAGTGGGGTTTATGGACGTCCTCTATTCTTGCAGCACGTCGAGCTCTTTCACATCCTTTTCGTGGTAGCAGCAGAAATTTGAAGACATTGAAAGTTTCATTTGCTTTATCAATTGGAATCAAAACTTAATATCAGATCAGAGGATGAGCTCCAATGACAACCCATCGCCTACATTTATGCCTCTCTCATTGTTAGCCTGCTATGGGTAGACTGAATGCAAACATTGCTCCAATTCCATCAGGATTATTTTCAGCCCATATTCTGCCGCCATGAGCCTCTGTGATATTTTTCGAGAGGAAAAGCCCAAGTCCAGTTCCTTTCTCAGATTTGCTTACAAATCTTTCAAAAAGCTTTGGGAAAATCTCACGGTCGATTCCACTGCCTGAATCTTTAACCTTGACAATGACTTCATTTTCTACTTTTTCTGTCGTGACGGCAATACTTCCTTCCTTTGTAAATTTAAGAGCGTTACTCAAAAGATTCGAGAGAACTTGCAATATCCTGTCTTTGTCTGCATTGACAATTAGGTCCTTCTTTTGTTGCACATCTTGTATTTGTTTATGAAAAAAGGAAATTTCGATGCTTTTGCCACTTATTTTGAGTTGGTTTTTGGCATCTTCTATGGCTGTAGTTATTAAATCAGTCAAATTCAGACTCTCTCTTTCTAGAATTAAAGTGCCCGATTCGATCCTTGCAACATCTAAAATAACGGTGATAAGCGACTGTAGACGATAGGCATTCCTAGTCAACCCCTTTAGCATGTCGGCAGCGTGTTCTCCCGAATCATTCTGTAGCAGCTCTGAATAACCAAGTATCGCTTGAGTAGGAGTTCTCAGCTCATGTGCAGCTATGTTAACGAATTCTTTTTGCATCCTATCGTGAGCTTCTAGCTTTTCATAGAGTTCGGCTTGTCTCCAGAGGCTATCAAACATGGTGACATAGGATAAGACCGTAGATTTGCCGTTTGAAATAATTGCAGAACCCACCGCTTCAACGAAAGTCTCTTTTGAATTGTCCTTTAGCTCAACCATCAGATACGTCCTATTATCTACGATGAGTATCTTTGATCTGGCTTCAGTCGTAATACTTGTTTTCATCTTGCGAATTTCGATGCCTTTCTTTAATTTTATCTTCTGCTCTATTTTTTCTTCTATTTCTTTGTCTGTTGGCAACAATATCCGTATGTTTGCACCTCGAGCAACAGCTTTTTCGAGAGATTCAAAAATCCCGATTTTTTCCTCTCTTGTGTATGCAGTAGTCGTGGGCAGAAAAAGAAGAATCTGTTGCGTTGCTGATGCTACCAAGTCATGGTATCTCTTCTGAATTTCGGCTGGATTCTCAATAATGTCAATGAATGTCTTTGTTTGACTTTCAATTTCCTCAATTCTTTCTTTAGCATTAATGCCTCTATTCCAAAGCTCTTCAAAAATAGCTGCAAACTGTTCAACAATTGCAGGTTCACTGCTGAATATCGCACTAGCATTCAGCGATCCACCCCGCATATTCTCAACCGTGACACCAATTTCTTTTTCTGATACGCCAAAGCTCATGGGCGGAATAGTAGTGACATGCCTAATCTGCATCCCTAGTTGCATGAAGGTTTTGATCACTTCCAAGAGTCTGCTATCTTCAATACTCTCGATCTTTGTAACCCATCTGATGCCTGCGTGTTTGCCACTTCTGTGGAGGTCAAGTATTTCCTTGAAGGCATCAAAGGAATAATTGTGAGCGTAGAGCAGTCCATCAGATACAGAACAGATCGAATACTGCTTTGAACGGCGAACTAATCCTAAAGTGTCTTGAAGAATCTCTCTTGGATCTTTTACAGCTCTTATTTCGGCACGTGTCACCCCTTCTTCAATTTCTCTTATCCTGTCCTGTGCCAGAACTGCTTTGCTCCACAAAGTGTCAAAGACATTCTTGTTCTGTTCGATGACACTTTTGGCAGTACTATATATCAGCTCAGCCACTGGCTGTGCTTTATTCAGCGTGGCAGTGGCAGTATAGGCGGTATCGCTCACTCCAAAGTTTCCTTTGATTCCATCCAGGTGACGAAGCTCTGCGTATTGCATCAGAGCTCTGCAATAAGGAAGATTATCCTTTGTAATCTCTGTTATCCATCTGACCTTGACTTGTCGACTCTTGAGGTTTTCGTAACATTCCTTTATAGGCTCAACTCCCATGGCAACAGAGGGGGCTAATGAATCTGCGCATACACTCACCCAGTTTGCATTTGTGAAGAATAGAACTACAGCACGTGTAGTGTCCTCGAAACCTCGTAAGATCTCTGTTGTTTCAGGCTCAGGAGGGAATTGCAACCGTAGTCACTTCTATGATTTCTTCAATTTAAAATATCGTGACAGATAGTTCTAGATGATTTCCATATGACTTATTATTAATTACATCTAATTTCTCTAGAGATCACTATGATCTCGATTGTTGCTATGATAGTTCATTATCTGCGTTCGCAATGGCGATAGGGCTGTTGGTTGTATTGTATTTGGTAATGCGTAAAAGATGATTCTTACTTTAAGAAAATGCAAAAGATATGGCGAGGTTTACAGCTGTTATTTTTGTGTGATATTATCATGAATTCAAAAGGGTCAGGCTCTTTTTACATCAGAAAGTAACAATGTATAATTGATATGGCTTTTGCTCTGCAAAATTATGGTAGTTCCATTTGATTTGATCAAGGTTTGCCTTTTCAAATATCCTCTGCAAGTCATCGCTTAACTTTTCGTAAAGTGAATTTCCGATGACCATTTGACTACCTCTTGTGACAGATTGCATTTTCGCTGCAAGATTCATCGTTGCACTGATGATATCCACATAAGATCTTTCCCGGTCTGATCCGTACCGGACAATTGTGTGTTTCCCATAATCTGAAGTTACTTTAACTTCGATCCCCGCGTGTCCCATCTGTAAAAGAAGTGGGTTTATGGCATCTCTTACCACATAGACTACTGACTCTCCGCACAACACTATGTCGTCAGGGTTCTGGCTAGAGGGAAAGTACCCAATGGATGCATCTCCTACAAATTTTAGCACAAACCCTCCAAAATGTTCGATAATATACGAGACTTCTTGCGAAAAGACGGTGACTATCTTTGAAAGAAAATCAGGTGCTAGCTCAGTACTCATTCTCGTGGAACCTACCAAATCAACATAAATCACGGCTAAGTCTAGCCTTTGAGAAGCATGCTTTCTCAAGAAGTGGTCTGATTTTGCGATCGCCAGATGATGATATTCGAAACCTTCAACCAGAGCCTTCTTTATCCTTTTTTGACTTTCTTTAACAATATTACTTCTGTC
>JAICVG010000108.1 GCA_025935445.1 Nitrososphaera sp.
GAAGAAGTCGATCTTAGTATACGAGAGCCACAGATACTGCATTGCGAAACTGCCCTCAAATTTTAAGTCACTTGCAAGCTCTAAGTACTGCAAGCATGAAGTATTCTCCAATGACAGCAAGATCTACGGTACACAGTTTCACCCGGAAAAGAGCGGAGACGACGGCCTAGCTCTTCTAAAAAATTTCCTAACGACATAAGAAGAATTTTATTTGCTTGTGAGACACAGAGAGAGTACAGGCTTGGAATCCCAACCAGAGCATTTCATCAGTTTGCCTCTTGTAAGCAAGAAGGAAGACAGTGCAGATCTACCACTTGTAATGAATGTTGTCATCAAATACTGGGGTGAAGATTTCTCTCCGCCCACATCTGGCGCGGCAGGCGACAGAGGTGCCACAATGATTCATGGGATTGAGCTTGGAGAAGCACTCGGTTTTTCTTCATACATTTACAAAAGCTCAATGAAGGATCTCAAAAAGCGAATCGATCAAGGCATTCCGCCTATAGTAATAATGCCGGGCATACAGGCAACCGTGCAGCATGCAACGGTCGTATCAGGCTACAATAGCGAGGAGCGCAGGATCCTTACCTATGTCCCAGAACCTGACACGATAGGTGCAATTCCAGAGTCAAAGTTTGAGCAGGATTGGGAGCAAGACGACATGATTGCCATAATTATGATTCCTTCAGACATGAAGGAGCTGCTAAAGAATGAAAACCTCATGTTTCCTAAATCCAACAGGATCTGCTTTGAGGCGGAAGGATTGAGACAACACGGAAAAGTTAATGAGGCCATCGAAAGCTTGCAAAAAGCTATAGAAATCGACTCAGACAACCCGCAGGCATGGAATCTTCTCGGTGGCATATATAATGAGACAAATTCCGATCAGGCTGTCCCTTGCTACCAAAATGCAATCAAGCTGAACTCAAAGTACTATCTAGCCTACCGTGGTCTTGGCAACTATTACCTAAAAATGAAGGATTATTCACTTGCGGAAGCGTACTACAGCAATGCGATAAACATCAATCCATCCCGCTTTACTCCTATATACAAGAATCGCGCAATAGCGAGGATGCAGCTTGGCAACAATCAAGGTGCAAAAGAAGATTTAGTCAAATATCTGGAGCAGATGCCAGCGGCTGACGACCGAAAGAGCATCCAAGAAGCACTGGATCAGTTTTGATCCTCTGTTCATAGAGCATTTGCTTCTTTTCAAGTATCAAGCAAGGTTTTTGCCTTTTGCAATGCCCACTGCATATGCGGGACATTTATAGAACTAACTCCACAATTTAATGACGTCTGTGGTGTGACTTTTGACATGTCAGTAAACACCAGCTGTGACGTCCTCAAGTTTGGGATCAAGTATGGGAGTGTTATGATAGTAGGCTCTGCTGTATTGGTTAGTTCGGCTGATGATGACCAATTCAAGCAATACGGCTCAATTGTGATGGGCTCAACCCTCGTTTTCTACTAGTCTATCCATAGGCATTGGCAAGCTAAAGCAAAACTTCATGTTGAGGCTCAAGAATGGCAATACGACCAAACTGCAAATTATCTTTATCACGTTTGCATAGAAGCTTAGGTCTTTTGAGTAAGCGTTCCAATGCAATGTCGTTTACAAGCCTCCCACGAAGGAATCTGACTCTAAGGATGTTGCTGCTTGAACAGTTTGGAGTCTATTATTATTTTCTCTGTTGCATCCAGAAGCTTCTTTACGTCATCTTCTTCGTGGGCAAAGGATAACGCCGCCATTTTTGTCGGCAGGAAAAATATTCCATGGTTCGCCATAAGCGCAAGATGGTATCTTTTTAAAAGGTGTCTGTTTGACTTTGCGACATCGGTTGCATCCATAACAGCATCCTTGCTGAAGTGTGTCAAAAACATGGAGCCTGCGCCTGTCACCTGGCATGGAATTCCTGATTCGGCAAATAATTTGGCTAGCCCTTTCCTTGCCATGCCTCCAAGCCTGTCAATTTTGCTGTATACTTGCTGTTTGTTTTTCCTCAAAAAGTTGAGCGTCTCAAGACCTGCAGTCGTTGTCATTGGATTGGCTGAAAATGTCCCACCCCCTATAGCACAGCGTGATTCTTTATCTGCTGTTGCGACAGGATCTGCAAGGGACATTATCTCTTTGTCGCCACATAATATACCGATCGGCATTCCGCCACCGGCTACCTTGCCAAGAGTAAACAGATCAGGTTCTAGCCTGTAGATATCTGCAGCTCCCTGAAGGGAGAGCCTAAAGCCTGTGACTATCTCGTCCAGTATGAAAAGGCTGCCGTTCTTTTTAGCAAATTCTTCTAAGCCCTGCAGGTAGCCGTCGATTGGTGGGACGCATCCTGCGCCGCCGAGCACGGGCTCGATGATGATGCACGCTAAGTCGTCCTTGACCGTCTCAAGGACTTTAAGGGACGCGTCAAGGTTGTTAAATGGTATCGATTCCACAAATTGTCCCTCATCCTGCACAAGACCTAGTCCTTCCTCTTGCTCAAATGGATAGTTGACTGTTTGCATAAGTGTGGTGTTGAAGCCGTGCCAGCCGCCTATCGCCTTTGCAACGATTCGTCTCCCAGTTCTTGCGCGAGCAAGCCTGATTGCGTACATAGTGGCTTCTGAGCCAGTGCTGCTAAAGCGCATCATTTCGGCCCGGGGCATCAGCTTTTGGATGTTTTCTGCGAGCTCAACGCTCACTCTGTTGACCGTGCCATAGAGGATGCCATTTTTGGCCTGCTTGGCCAGAGCGTTGACAACCACCTTAGGAGAGTGACCTAAAATAAGTGCCCAGTGCCCCATCCAGTAATCTGTGTATTTATTGTCGTCTACATCGCTCAGTTGCTTACGCTTTGCGCCGGTTACGAAAAACGGATAAGGTTCGAAATAGCGAATATTGTGACTGACACCGCCTGGGAAAACTTTAATAGCGCGGGTATAAAGGCGGCTTGACTTTTTTGTTTTGTGCTTGTAATTTTTCAAAAAGTCATGCTGGTGCATAGATGCACCTGCGTGTAAACTAGTCGCTCTATAATCTTTTCCTTTCCAACTATTGTTTAATGGACAGCAATGTGAACATTTTCTCATCATAACACAACCATAAGTTAAGGTGCTCCGTCATAGCACGCACATAAATTAAAAATAGTGCATCACTTCATAGAGAATTTTTGGTAGATTCTTGGAGGCAAGTAAAAACACAGAACATACACAAAATATAAAAGACGAAAGGTGGAAGGTTTGTAAGAATAGACCGGCTAAGGCTCGCATACAATTTTTGTTTATCCTAAGAACGCGCAATCTCTACTCGTGACAAATTTTAATTCTATAGATGAAGGGTAAATTGTATTCCCTCTTTTTACATTTGCTTCTTATTATTCGTCACACGACTTTAACTTAGGAGTATAGTAAAATATTCTCATGACGCCTGCGAGGAATCAGTCAATAGTCCATATAAAATAATGTGCTATTTTACAGCAAAATAAAATAATAGAGTGGAGGAGAGGGTTGAATTGTATGATAGAAGAAAAACTTGCTTTACTTGGTATTAGCCTTCCGATTGCACCAAAACCGGCTGGGTCATACGTGCCTGTGGTCATCTCCGGCAACCTCGCTTTCGTAGCCGGGCAGATCCCAATGGAAGGCAAACACGTCAAGTTCACAGGCAAGGTTGACTCAATAGAAATAGGTCAGGAGGCTGCCCGCTTGTGCACCATAAACGCGCTTGCGCAATTAAAGGCGTCTCTTGGGAGCCTCGATAAGGTCAAGCGAGTTATTAAGGTCACAGGATTTGTTAACAGCGAACCTTCATTTGCTGACCACGTGAAGGTAATCAACGCCGCCTCAGATCTGCTAGTAAATATCTTTGGCGAAAAGGGCAAACATGCAAGGGCAGCCGTAGGCGTAAGTAGCCTACCTCTTGATAGTACCGTGGAGTTGGAGCTTATAGCGGAGGTTTAGTCGCATATGCAGGAGCGAGGTCTCCTCCTGCTAGCCTTTCATCCGGCCACTTTCCTATTGGAACGAAAATCCCTAAAGAGATCCATCTCACGTTCAGAGGTAAATGGGGTCGCATCATCTAAACTATACGAGGGAAATTTACTGGTTGATTTTTTTATTAAGGGTTTCTATAAATTTTTGAAGATTAGCCTTTGGAATTACTGCTCCGGCTGCTCTATCATGACCGCCCCCGCCTCCTCCAAGCTCGGATGTAATGTCATTTGTTAATCTGCCAAGGTGCACCTTGCAATCGGCTGATCCCCGTATCGAGACGACATATGACTTGAGATCGTCCTTTAGCTTATAGACCATGGCAGCAGGCTTGCCAGAAGAGCCAAGCACGAAATTAACTACCATGCTTGATGATAGATCCACTGAACTCGCAGCATGGGCAAGATTGTCCAACTTGACAACTGATTCCCGTATTGACTCGACTGCATTTGCCACTTTTTTTGCAAATTTTTCTGCCATGTCGAAACCGCCTTTGATGTCATGGGGATATTTCATCTTCGCAAGTGTCTCAACCATCTTTATAAGAAAGGCATCGTCATGTTGGTTGGCAGATATCATATACGACAATGCGGTTGACTCAAGCATCAAGAATTGCCGGTCAAATCTCGAAACTGTCGATGATGCTAGGGGTTTGTTCTCCATATAATCTGTGAGCGCACCCATTGCTGCAAAAAATGCCGCATGCTCTGGCAGCTTTTTCTTATACTTTGTATAAACCTGTATGCTTGTGCACTCTTCAATTGTGCGGACAAGCGTCACATCTGCTTTCTTGAGGGCCTGTAGGGTTTCTTTGCTAATATCATGATGATCAATGTATATCACTTCTGCGCCTGTAGAAACTATTCTGTGAAGCAATTCTGCGAATTTCTGCTCATTCTTTTTTGACAAGCCCAGATCGCATATGAACAAATGCTCGATCTTATCAAGCGTATCCGCCACCTTGTCCAGCCTTGAGATGAGATTGGCATAATCCACGAGCACTACTTTTGATATATCAAATGCTGCTTTGACAAGCGCAGCAGAGCATATGCCGTCCACGTCTTCTTTGTGTGATATGCAAACGCTAGGCATTACCTTCGAATAAAGCATCCACATCCCAGATTTAATAGTTCGTTAATTATTTTCATTAAGAATAGAAAAACAAAAAAAGATGCAATCGTCGTGTAGAGGATCACAGGATTTGCTTATTACAACAGCTATACGTATGTGTTCTTTGCGTGTTTCCGGAGGCTGCGAGAGAAGATGGTTGGTGTGTCTGTTGCCACTGCTACGTCTGTGGCTTACCACCAACGATTGATGGCACAGACCAATTTGATTTAGTGCATTGGGCTATTGGGAATGGCAGGCTGAACACCTCGCCGAAGCTTGGTGCTTACACCTCCATCCCATCAACGCCATCTTCTATGGCCGCCCTTTTCCTTGCGGACGGCTGTCTTTTCTCGGGAAAGGCTTCGTCCTTAGATGC
>JAICVG010000294.1 GCA_025935445.1 Nitrososphaera sp.
ATATGTTCTTACTCAAAGCTCTCTCTTTTACTACTCTTGCAATCCTGTTTGCACTAATATTTATTGGAGGCTACGTTAGCGCGTCCGGCGTTGGGCTCACATGTCCTGATTGGCCTCTATGCCCACAAGGCCTATTGCCTCATGAGGATTTTGTTATAGAATACATCCATAGGTCCGTCGCAGCCACAACAGGTATGCTGGTAATTGCTACAATGGCCTTTACTCTGAAGTCAAAGAATGCCCCAAGAGGCATGAAAATTGCTTCCGTAGTTGCTGCTGGCGCAGTGATAGGGCAGATAACTTTAGGCGCGATAGTGATAGTTGAGCGCCTTCATGCAGTATTGGTGACTGCTCACCTTGGGCTAGGACTAGTGCTATTCTCAATGGTGCTCATAACTGTGCTCTCTGCATTTAGAATTGACAATAAAAGAATCAAGACTCCCGAAGCGTCATCGAATCTGTCTACTCGGAGCAATAAAACCACCACCACGAATAATTGAAGAGCAATGATTTATACGGACAGAAGTAGGTAGATATAGCTAGATGCTCTCGATGCATCGACTACGACTACTCTTTATTGCAACGGCTGCCATTGTATTATTGCCACTTTCCTCGATTATCCCTGCCTATGCCCATTTTGAGCACTTTACCCATTATAACAATAGAGGAGGCGACGTAGGTCCCTACTATGCCTACGAAGCACTAGAGCCTGAGTACGCTGCCCCAAACGAGCCTATTGCTGTCATGTTCAGCGTTCAGGATCTTGATGGGCGTGACACATACAACATTGATACTATGGTTGAGATCTATTCTGCCACGACAGGCGAGCGCCTTAAGGCCTGGCCTTGGACAAGACAGGAAATAGGTGACTTTCAGGTCTTTTACAACTTTCCTGAACTTGGTAGCTATCAGATAGTGCTCAGCGTCGCAAAGGATGGCAAGAACCCAGCCAACCTCAATGGCGTTGATCAGCCTCGGGAAACACTATCAAGTATGGCGGGCTGCAACTGCGATAGGGTGATCTTTAACGTATCAATCACAAAGAATTTTGGCACTATATGGTATACGATGATGCTGATCTCAGTAAGCTTGCCCCTTTCAGTGTTAGGTGGCGTACTGGTCTGGAACTACAGAAGAAGAGTAATAAAAAAAAGTGGCATGTACGGCATGAGGACGCAGAGTGACACTGCAAGGTATATCATAATGCTAGCCGCAATAGCTGGCGGCATTGTCCATCTTGCAGTTTACGCCGAGCATGCATCGCTCCGTCTTGAATACAGCATATTCCTTCTAGTTGCAGCTGGTATGCAAATAGTTTATGGTGTGGCGTATACGCTTTTGACATTGGCAGGACAGGCTGCAAACGAGTCTGCCCATAAATACTATCAAAAGAAAGTAGCTGTCAACCTATTTGGGCTTGTTGGCACAGGTGTCCTTATTGCGTTATACGCATACTCTGTAATCTTGCCTCCGCCTCTTTCTCCAAATGACCGGCCAGAAAGCATAGACATTGCTGGCATTCTTGCCAAGGCTATCGAAGTCTTTACAGTCATTGGCATTGTGTATCTTATGAGGCTTGAAAAGCAGCAGTTGACCGGCCAGCTAAAAGAGCAAACATAGTAAGAGCAATCAATCAATCAGTCATCCTACAAAGAGTTTCGTCCTAGCTAGTAAGACATAAAACACCATGAGGGTAAACCCAATACCTGATGGCTTGGAAAGTAATGATGCCAAAGAAGATCATGTTTGGCGAGAACGCTGCAAAAGAGTTCCCCTACCCAAATAAGGCCCTTATCATTACCACAACTACTCCCGACATTTATAACAAGTGGTTGGATTACATGGGAATCAAGGGCTATGAAGTATATGACAAGGTAACGCCTGATCCAGCAATTGAAACTGTCGAGGCGATACAAAAGGAGTATGAGAGCAAGGATATCTCATGCTATGTAGGTCTGGGTGGCGGAAGTTCAATGGACGTCTGTAAATATCTAGGCAAGCTGACAGGCAAGCCAAAGATATTGATCCCAACCACATTTGGAACAGGAGCAGAAATGACGACATACGCAGTAATTAGCTTTAGCCACAAGAAAAAGCTCCTTCAAGATGAAGCTTTTCTTGCCGACGCAGCAATTGTGGATCCATACTTTTTGCCTGGCACGCCGTTTAATATTATGAGAAACTCTGCTTGCGATGCAGCAGCCCAAGCCTCTGAAGCATACGACAGCAAGCTTGCAAACCCCTTCACGAAGTTTTTCTGCAAGGAAGCCTTTGATATACTGGAAGATGGGATAATCAACGACAAACATCACCTTTTACCCTATGGTGCAATGCTGTCAGGCATCGGCTTTGGCAATGCATCCACTACGCTAGGACATGCGCTTTCATATGCGTTTTCAAATGAAGGCGTACCGCACGGTTATGCCCTGTCCTCCTGTACCACAGTTGCCCACAAATTCAACAAGTCTACATATCATGATCGCTTTAAGAGAATATGCCAAAAGCTCAAGTTTGAGGCTATCAAGCTAAAAAAGCCACTTGATCAGGCAGCAGATGACATCATGCCTGACCGCGGACACCTTGACAATAACCCAATACCTGTTACAAAACAAGACATCATCAAGTGCCTTGATGAGATAGTCTCAGGCAATCCGCTGACTTGACCTAGTCAAATCCAATC
>JAICVG010000099.1 GCA_025935445.1 Nitrososphaera sp.
CAACATAATATCTATTCTGTATGTCTGTATGACAATAGGGTCTCCAAATTATCACTCGATCTTCAATAACTGGTTTTGTGACATCCGCTAGGCACTTTCACATCGTTATGCTCCTCCTCCTACACCATGCGCAGCTATAATGGCTATCGTCGAGGTTTTTTCATATAGTAAACCTCTCTACTCTTCTAGTGTTGATAATTTCAGAAATCATCCCCGCAATTCTGTTTGTGTCAATTCCATGATATATGCCGCTTGCTCGGTCAAGTTTTTTTCTCGCTCTCTGTAATATAGAGATGCAGACATTCTGCTCGTCCTTTTCATCGTGTACAAATGCAGCAGCTATTAGTATGATTCCGTTTAGGATTTCCTTTTCAATCCCTGTTGCGTCTTTCCATATATATTCAAGCGTTTCGTGAGCCTCCCAATACTTTTCATCATTGAATAGCTGTATTGCACGCCTGATGGCTATGTCCTTCTCCATGTGGCGCTCTATGATTTGCTCACAGCTGGCCAATGGGGCAATGGCTTCTAGCCTTGTGATTATTTTTTTCACCTCCATACCCTCAGATATACTGGTATCAAACTCAATGTATTTTTTGGAAATACGGGCATCACGGATACTAGCTTCAGGCTCAACAAGTTTCCTTGCCCTTTGCAGAAGCGCAGTAGCGTCCTTGGGAGTATATGGCAGTGTGTTCTGAAGATGCACCATGTATCGCTTCATTGTCTGATACAGCATATATGTATCCTGCAACAAAAATAAATCTCTCTCTTAAAATAGCGTAGATCAGGAATATAGTCCGTATTAATACTGTGGTAACATCGACTGACATGCCTGTACATATGTTGTTGTATTTACTTGTTTGGACCAAAATTATTGCTAATATCTGCAAAAGCAGCTGATCTTGTAGGCATCACCACAATTGCCTTTTCTTTCTTCTAGGCAAGACAATAGCTCTGCTGCTACAGCAGTCAAGCCGCGGCCGGGACAGATGCGGGTCTCAATTTTTGTGCACTCTAGCAACAGTGTGCTGATAGGCCTTCCCGCGCTGCTGATTTGAAACAATAATAAACATGCTCGTAGATTGCACCAAAATAATGAAGATGCTGAGCATCGACGAGCAGACGTACAGGAGGTTAGCGTCGATTATGAATGACCTGATGCATACAGAAAAGCGCAATATTAACTACGACGATGTAATAAACGAATTAATAGATGTGTACCAGGACCGTCTGGCGTTAAGCGGAGAAAACGCAGGGGGTTAGGGAAACTTAGATTACGCAGGCGCGCGCATACGGCTGATATCTGAAATCATGAGGGCCGTATTGAAATCTCCTGAATATAGAAAATTCTTCCTTGCAACTAGCATATTTCCGCAGTACGAGTCTCCTGCACACACGCAAGACCATGCTCTTTTTGCCTATCGGTAAAAAGGAGGAGACAGACAGAGCGATCAGAGGTTGCGCTGTCGAAAGATAGCACTAATTAACCTCTTTATTCTTTATGCAAACAGCATCCTCAGCTTATTATGCTCTGCTGTAACGGAATCTCTCCACGCTTCCCAATCGCTCTGCCCATTCTATATACCATTTCTAAAGCAATCAGCGTTGGCACAAAGCCAACTGCCAGAAACATTGCTGCTTCACCAGGGTTCATAGCTCAAAATAGCAATCAAGGAGCACATTAACAGTACTAGAAAGATATTATCACAAGTCATAATTGGATTATAACAGTAGCCGTTGCCGCTTACCAAACATGCGCTTGAAAAATTTTAAGCTAATCGTATTTTTGCAGCTATATAAAAATTTAACTGCATAAAATTAATACCACAAAGAATGCAAACCACACCGGGATGTGAATTGCATATTTTTACTCTTAAAATTCACGCACTCTTTGGAGAGACCCTGGGACGAAAATTATATGGCTAGCGAGTTTCCTACAATCGATCAAAAGGCTGGCATTGAACAGGAGCGAGCATAATCTGTGGTTAGTTAAGTGCATTTAGATGGAATATTCATCTAAATAAAATTAAGTAACTTTTCTAGCTTTCTGGCGGACATATACAGTAAATTGAGTATAATAAGTATTGATCAATTATCTTTTTTAAGATAGGTGAGTTCTTAGTTTAAAGATTCTATTCTTTGAAATACTGTTTTCTAAGCAGACCTAATCTACCCGTCACCGATAGATAATACCATGAGTAAAGAAATGCTCCCAAGAAAGTTGAGCGAAGGTCTTGCCCCTGAATCGCTGCCAACTGTAATAGAGACTAATAAAGAGAAAAGACAAGGGCTAATACTAGTCTGTCTCATGGCTGTTGGAGTAGTAATAGTTCCAGTGGCCAGTATTGTTCTACTGCCATATGTGAATTCTCTTGAAGGTAACATATTTGGCGGCGTAAGCAGCACTACTGACAGTGGTAATGATGCATTCGAGGCGACTACTGCTCTAGGAGCTTCATTCAAAGCAATAGATGCTAAAGGAGATGTGATTGAGAATAATGATGATGTAGCTAGATCGGAGCAGATCACTCTTACAGGGTACTCCGACAGCGTATACAGCACAAAAATGCTTTGTACAATTGACATGCTATCTCTGTATTGCGATGGTAGCCCAATTGTCATTTCAGGTCTTCCTGATGGAAAACACACATTCACTATAATGGAACCTAGCAGTGGTGAGACAATAGTTCGTGTCTTCAGCTGGAGGAACATATCCTCATGACTGATGGTGTATCTATCTTAATTGGTAAGAAAGCTGACAAAGAAGAAGAACAAGCTGCTACTTCTTCTAATTTCACTTTCTTGTCTCTACAATACGAGGTAGGCTGACATGTTTCTATTCCGAGCCAATGCAAACCAACAGCTAATAAGGCTGTCAATCAACAAATTACTTATCATGCCGTCTAGGATGCATATATTAGCGGTGCCTGCACTAGCTCTAGTGGTAATTTTATCATTTAGTACAAGTGCATATTCTGCTGATGAATCGGTAAAAATAATTGCCCAATCATCGTTTCTTGATTCTGAGGGTAGACTGAACTTTGTAGGCACAGTCAGAAACACCGGCACCTTACCAGTTCAGGTCATAGTAGGGTTAGAGGTGCAGGATGAAAACGGGATCAGGATGGAGCAGCAGCCGACATATGGCCGGATCATTTGGCCGCTGAACGACTCGCCTTTCAAGTTTGTAATCGACTCTGGAACCGCAAGCCAACCATTTATAGCGGATATCAAGGAAGTTGAAGTAACACACACCACCGATGCGATCATACTTAACTACACTAGCATGGCTGCAGGAGAAGAAAGGGCTTTTGTTGGAACAGTCAAGAACAATGCTCCTTTTGACATTTACAATGTCAGCGTCTTTGCCTCGTCGCGCAGCGAGAATGCGACCCAGCTTGATAGTGTAAGGAGCAATTTGATCCCTGTTCTGAAGGCAAGCGAGGAACAACCATTTATTGCGTTTACTGATCCAGCAGTCGAATCCCGTGTATTCTATTACAGCTGCGCAGGCCTTGACCTTGACTCCCCCATAACAACGATAGACGCGGGTGGCGGCAAGTTTATTGCATATGATCTAAATGCAGCCGCTCAGGTAAGCGAAATCCGGTATGAAAATGAAACGGATAGCATAGCCTTCGGAATAAGGCCTTATAGTCCCACAGGTGGACCCGTAAGCTTGATGATACCGCAAGCCTCACAGGATCAGAGTGTGACCGTCGCGTTAGATGGCAAGTTGCATGAATCCTCGATAAGAGATGACGGCAAGACAATCTATATCGACTTTTTTGTTCCACAGGGCGAGCACCAAGTGCAAATCCAAAAAGTCGCAAGTATGCCATAGATGCAATTTGCCACGCTAGGGCTGGCTGGCTGCGCTGACAGCTGGTGTGTTAGCTGCATCAACATTGAGGGCAGCATTTAAAATCTGCTAACCACTCAAACATCCCTCGTGTATGTAACCTTAGTAGAAAAATCAGCAGGAGGTTTGAAGCTGAGCGTCTATAGCGAAAGCCTTGCATTGATAGAATCAGACTCTTTTAACGATTTCCATACGTTGAATTTCCATCTGCAAGCTCTGGCAAGAAGGCATGGGATCGAAAAGAGCCTGCTTGTTATACATGATAAGGACAGAAATGCCGTGGACCTCTCCCTAGCGCATGATGAAAATTTATTCTTTGTCAGCTAGTCTATAGTTTCTCCTCGCAATTGCAACCTTCATTGTGGAGTGACATGCTGGACATTCAGCCCAGTTACGACCCCCAAAGTACTGCCATTCAAAGCCGCATTTTCTATAGGTGCATCTTAGCCACTTACCTACAGGTGTCTTTGGCCAATTGTCTTGCAGCGGTTTTCGCGCCCGGCGTGCCGATCTTGGCTTTCCCTTAGATCCTAAGTAGGGCAAACAATTGCCTATTAGTTTATCTAAGTTAAAGATATTGTGTGATCATTATCCTACGCTGCTATCTAGAGAGAGAGATCGAGGCGCCACAGAATTGACCTAAGGCGTAGCCTTACGTCCATATAGAAAAATAGTTTAATCCTCAAATGATACTCTGGTGTTAACACAACTCTTCATCAGGGATAATGGGTAAATTCGATCAATGAAATGGTAAAAAAATATAGCAGCATGGAAGGGAAAATAATCCTCTTTCCTGGGATTCTTTTTAGAGCCACAAAGCTTTTCTATGTACAATCTTAGGATTATTGCATTGGCTAAACGTCAGTTTACAATAGATACAGGAAAAGAGCAGATACCCGTCGAAGGCCAAGTGCATAGAAACGTGGCAGTAAAATATCTTATGAAGAGGCGCAGGTCGCTTTTGATGACGAAGAACTCTGAAAAAGTAGAAAAGCTATGGCAAGACCTACCAAAAAAGATCAAGATAATAGGCAAGCAGGTCACCAAGGAATACGGAGTAAAGTGGGAGCGGCTTGGACAGGAAGAATTTGAAGGCTCACGTTTTGCCTTCACATTAGAAGATCAAGGTGAGGGATCTATTAATAATAATGGTTCTTTTTCTACTGAGTCTTAAATTGCTTGGCTTAGATAGGCTTGTGTGTCTCTCTTCCATCTTTGTAAAGACACAGAGACTTTTCAAAACTATTAATGCTCCATGACCAGAAAATCTGTCTATCTTCGTTCTACCGGTCGAATCTATTTGTGGTTCTCTAATAAGAATATCTGCTTTGGACAACAAAATTAATGGGAAGCGATGCTATCAAACTGCAAAAAATATGCAAGTAAATTTAGCTGAGCACATATTGGGAAGCAATATTATGATCTGACTGCCAACTGAGGGATTATTAATTTAATCCAACAGTGCATCAAAATCAGGATCGTACACAAGAGTAGATCTGAGGCACTAATGATGATACAGGCTATTGACGTGGTAAAGGATAATCTATCTGCCTTAAACTCCTTTTGGCTTTAAGAGTTATTATTATATCACGATTTGCAGACTAAGAAACGTTCTTAAATTATTGCTAGACTTTAGTAGTCACCGATGGACACAAAGCTCTCTTGTCCTACATGCAAGACTTCCCTAAACCTTGGAATTAGTTCCTATGACTGCAGCAATTGTCATAAATCCTATCTAATCCGTGACGGATATGTTGATTTTTTAGGACAAGTCGTCGATTTCTATGC
>JAICVG010000132.1 GCA_025935445.1 Nitrososphaera sp.
CACTTGCGTTGTCAATAAGGGTTTTGTCTTTCGCAACAAGATACGAATTTTGATATCATCCATTGCCAAGTATACTTCCTTATAACAAAAGTGGAAGAGCATAAAGTAGCTTTAAATTATTAAAACTCTTCTATATAAAACCCACATGAACGATTCGAGTTTTTCAGTACCTTATCGTTCTCTACAATATATAATAAGCATAAATCGATAATCACTTGTGCATGGAAAGAAAGCAGACAATAATTTTTTTTTTGACGGCAGCCGCACTTCTTATCATAGGCCAATCAATAGCTTTAAGCATTTGGGAAGTAGACCAAAACAAAAACACGCTCGTGCAGAAGGCGTCACTATCTCAAGATGAGAATAATAACGTTATCCCTGTTCAATTAAGTAGTAGTAATAATTCTACCAATGCGTTTCAAGTTTTGCCAGATCCATCTCCGCCAACCCTGTCTGATCCTAACATAAGAGTTGAAAAGGTTCTAGCAGGTCTGGAATCCCCTACGAGTATGGCATTTTTGGATGGTGATGATATGATCATAACACAAAAGGATAATGGCATGGTGCGCCTCGTTCTAAACGGTGTTCTCCAGCCGCAGCCAATTCTTCAAGTACCTGTTTTAAATAACAGCGAGCGAGGGTTGCTTGGAGTTGCTATCGCAAACACAACTAGCGACAGTGCTACGAAAACGGTATTTCTATATTACACTGAGCCTGTTGGAGGTGAAGCAAGAAACAGGATCTACAGGTATGAATGGGATGGAATGAACAACTTGGCTGGAGGGCGTCTTATTCTTGATCTCCCCGGCGAACCTGGTCCTAACCACAATGGGGGCAAGGTGCAAATTGGACCTGACGGTATGCTATATACAGTCAAGGGGGACCTTAACAGGGATGGCATGCTCCAAAATTTTAGGGACGGGCCGCCCCCCGACGACACATCTGTGATATTGAGAGTTGATCAGAACGGAAACGGAGTCGGGAATGTCTTGTCGGCTATGGGAGTGGATCTCAGCAAATATTATGCTTATGGAATACGAAACAGCTTCGGTTTTGACTTTGATCCTCTAACAGGGATTCTTTGGGATACTGAGAATGGACCAACCGATTATGACGAAATAAATATTGTTTTACCAGGCTTTAATAGCGGTTGGCAAAGAGTGATGGGACCTATTGCGATAGCACAGGAGGACAGGGGCATCACTACAGAGGACCTTGTGCTATTTCAAGGCTCTCACTATGCTGACCCTGTCTTCAGCTGGCTCAGATCCGAGGGTGTAACAGATTTGGAAATATTCAATTCTACGAGCCTAGGTGAAAAATATGCCTACAACATGTTTGTAGGCGACATCAACAACGGCAATTTGTACTTCTTCACCATCAACAGCAATAGGAGTGGGCTCGATCTGGGAGGAATTCCTGGCTTGGAAGATCTTGTAGCAACCAATGCCGAGGAGCTGAATGCGGTAATTTTGGGCAGAGGATTCTCCGGCGGCATCACGGATATTGAAACAGGGCCGGACGGATATTTGTATATTCTGACATTGTCTGGAGACCTATACCGTCTTGTACCAGGAACAACACCGCCGCCGGCTCCATCCACATTATAAGGCAAATTTCTTTGGCCTTATACTTCAAACTTGCTCAATGCATATTTGCTAGACAGGCAGCAAAATACAATTATAACTGCTCTTACCGGCGCTGTTCAAACTCAGCAAGAATGTTTGAACTCAGGATATTGTAAGCTTTAGATCGCCCTTGTTTGCAGCATTAGATCCGATATTTACACTGACTCTAGTGTAGTCAGGGCCGAATTCATCAATATTAAATTCAATTGCACTATGACCTTGCGGACTATCAATCGTCACAGCCGTCAGATTCTCAAGAAGGCCGCTTGGTATTTGTATGGTCAGAAGGTCGTCAGAAGCAACAGTACCATTTACGTGTGTGTCAATTAACATTCTTCTTTGATCTTGATCAACGTTGATATCTTTAATGTTGACTCCATAAGGCAAACTTACATCGATGGGAAAGAGTATCTGCTTTCTTTCTCCAATCGAATCAAGAGTATAAATTTGGTAGCCGCCATAGTATATTTTCCCGTCTGGTGATTGTGCAATTCCAACAGTAGGTACGAACGGGAAGTGTGAAAGCTCTATCTTCAGTTCTTCAACTATTCTCTTTTTGTCTTCGCTTAGCTTGAGAGCGTAGATATCGCCTGTGAAACTGCCAAATAAAAACATGCCCTTCAGCTCAGGTACTGCGTCCCCTTCATAGTAAATCATCTGTGTTGGTGCTATTGTATCCCAGTAGCTTCTTAGTGGCTTAATTGATGAGTCATTCGCTCGCTCAGGAGGCAAGTTGGCCGGCTGGGAAGTGGGAAAACCGTAGTTCCCTCCCTTTATTAGGAGGTTTATCTCATCATAGCGAACGTCGCCATTTTCAGTAACTAGACCTGTCCCATTATTATCAAATGCAATGCCATACATGTTTCTATGGCCTATTGTATACACGGGAGAGTTTGGATATGGGTTATCTTGCGGTATTGTACCGTCTTTATTTATGCGCAAGACCTTACCTATGAGTATCGACGGATCTTGGGCGAAGATATGTTCTGTAGCGTCACCAACTGTAATGTACAATTTGCCGTCAGGACCAAATGCCATAGCACCACCTGAGTGATAGCCACGTGAAGCAGGAATATTATCCATTATTACTGTCGGGTCAGTACCCGTGTTGTTATTATCCGTGAACCTTACAACACGGTTGATGACTTTGCCATCATTAGCATTTTCAGTGTCTACGAGAGCGGTGTAATATACGTATATGTGGTGGTTAATATCAAACTCGGGATCGATAGCAAGCCCAAGCATTCCTTGCTCCCAGTTAACATACAGATCGTTTACACTTGCAAATGGGTTGTCTAGAATCTTATGTTCAGGGGTCATTATTCTTATTTCTCCTGTGTTTTTTTCGGTGAAAAAAAGCCTGCCATCTGGCGCAAAGACCATACTTGTGAGCAGGGTGATCGCAGTTCCGTCACTTTTCTGAAATACGTCATTTGTATCACCATCAAATCTCCAGTAGCCAATCAAGCCCGTTGTGACATCTGCTAAACCAGATAGCTGCTTGATTTCATCCTCGCCAAGTGCTCGGTTATACATCCGAAGTTCGTCTATGATGCCTGACCATCTGTTGCATGATGAACAGTAGGCTGCAGATCCAATCCTTAACGGCAAGCCCGGATCCGGACGATACTCTCCTAGAAACTGAGTTTGGCCAACAAGCATTCCATCCATGTACACTTTTACACTTGAACCATCAAAAGTGCCGGTTATGAGTGTAAATTTCTCTGTTGGGACTTGAATTTGCGGAGGAGAAAAGAGAGTCCCATTAGTGTTAAAAACACCGAAACGAAGTGTGGCGTTTTCGGAACCAGGTTGGCCGCCGCCACTCCTAAAAACGTCAAATTGCCAGCCAGCAGATTGATTTCTATTGCTATGGGAGACGATATGTCCATACGGCTCTATAGTTGTAGGCTGCATCCAAAACGAAATAGAAAATTGCTTTGGATTAAGCTCAGGAGAATTCATTATCTCTATTGACTCTCTATATTCAGCTCGCATTTCCAATGCTTGACCAAACTTCCCGTTGACAAATTGCAGATGACTAGTGGTTAACGGATCGACAAGCGAGGAATTTGCCCTGACCTCATTTACCTGAATTTCATTTAGTAGAAGGTCACAATGTATAGCGCGGCCATATTGCTGGCATCCAAAAAGCTCATCTGAAGATTTCTGTGCGTAGGCTAAGAAAGTCGTGTGTACTATAAGCATAATAGTGACAGCAATAGAGAAGGCACTGAAATAGCGCTTCATAAAAAATAACATTATGAAAAATAATTTAATCGTTAAGACATACCATCGGCGACACGTGGACTTAAGTGTTCTGTTTCTGCTGGTGAAATAAAAAAAATTAGAGGCAAATTTATTGTGTGATTTGCTTTATAAGCTGGAGCATCCTTCCTGCAACATTTTCTCCATAGGGGTTGCGCTCGATCTTGGCGTCAAGCATCGTTTCGATAACATTGCTCAACAGGTCGCGCCGATGTAACGGAAAAAGCACATTTGCTTTCAAAAGCAGCGTCTCCCAACGCTCGGAGACATGTCTCAAGGTAACGCAGGGCCGCCTAAGTACAATGGCCTCTTCCTGAACTCCACCTGAATCAGTCATGACGAGCCGGCAATTTTTCAACAGATAAAGAAACTCCAAGTAACCTGCTGCCTCTATTGCAATGACGTTTGGAGGCAAGGTGATGCCAAAACGAGCAAGGTTGTTTTTTGTCCTAGGATGGATGGGAAAGACTATCTTATGGTCTATACCCGATAGATGTTTTCTTAACATCTCAAGCCTGTCACGTTCGTCGACATTTTCTTGCCTGTGCATAGTAAGCAACAAATACTTATCAGGGAGATCATAATGGCTACCATATTCGTCTGCAACCTTTGCAAGTCGCCTACAGACATCTACGACTAGGTTACCAGTTACGGTGACATTTTTCTCTATTTCCTCATAAGATAGAAAAGTCCTGGCAAGTTCGGTTGGAGGAAATAAGTAATCTGATGTAGAATCGATCTGTATCCTTGCTCTTTCTTCCGGTACGCTAAGATCAAAGCACCGGAGGCCTGCTTCAATGTGCACAAGTGTGGAGCCAACTTCCTTTGCTGCTAGTGCACCTGCTAGGCTCGAATTTGTGTCGCCATATACTAGGATATGTGGGGGCCTAATCTCCTGGAGGAACTTTAGCATGTTTTCCTTCAATGTAGTAACGTCCGAAGTATCGCAGCGGAGATCATAATCAGGTTTGATCTTTAATTCATCAAAAAAGATGCTCTTCATGTTGTCAGAATAATGCTGTCCTGTGTAGATG
>JAICVG010000115.1 GCA_025935445.1 Nitrososphaera sp.
ACCTACAATACCTACGATAGCCCAGCGCATCGCACGGCTAAAATACGATGATGATAGAGTCTCACATATCAAGGTGCTCAATCCGAAGTCAGAATTCATGAAAAAGATGGTGACCCTTTGTCCTACATTCTGCTACAGTTTGGAAGGGGGTGACGTGACGCTCCAGCATGAAGCATGCATAGAGTGTGGCACCTGTGCCGAGGAAACGGAGTGGCACCACCCCAGGGGAGAAAAAGGGATAATTTACCAGTACGGCTAGCTAGCTAGATAGCTAGCTAATTCTTCCACTTTATTGAGCAGCCAATGGAAGGATCAAAATCCTTTTCAATTCTTTCTCCTCTTAGCAGCTTGCGAATGTTATTCTCCATAACCGGGACTGTAGGCTTAGCCTCTGGTTCAAGTGCGTCATTTATCCTGCCGTGGAATACCAGCCTACGGTCTGCATCAAACAAGAATGGGTCTGGAGTGCACACTGCGCCATAGGCCTTAGCAACATCTTGGCTTTCATCTATTAGGTATGGAAAATTTAGCTTGTGCTCATTTGCAAATATGAGCATGTTGTCAAAGCCCTCGTCTTTGTAGTTTGGATCGTTACTATTGATGCCAATAACCTGAAGTTCAGATGTGTTGAATCTGCTTTGCAAAGCGACAATGTCACCAATCCTTGCCTTGACGTAGGGACAGTGATTGCAAATGAACACAACAAGTGTTGCCTTGCTCTTATAATCCTGTAGTGAGTGCATCATTCTATCTGCACCTTTCAATGTAAAATCAGGTGCTCTGCTGCCTGTCTTGAGAACTTGGGGTGATGAAGCAGTCTTGACCATGCCAAATCATGCAATTTGTAGATATTATATATCTATTCGAATTCCCTGCATTACCATTATAAATGTCATCCTAAATATTAATAATAATACCTATGGATTATTACGGAAAGGAGAGTATAAGCAACAACAACAATAACAATTCCAAGCTCTTGCCAATAATCCTGCTGTAGCATCTGCTGCAGCAATTGCTGCTATGTTTATCCTTCAGTTCTTTGTTGGAGTATACTTTTTCTTTTTCTTTCTACCGCTAACCTTCAGTTTGCCGTGGTCAATAAAAAGGCTATGGGGTCGCAAGGCAAGGAAGCAGTGGAATGTAGAGGATCTCCGCCAGCAAATGCAAAAGAGTTCTCTCTGCAAGATCAGAAGAAAAAGATCCTTTTCCCAAAATCAGAGCAATATCCAGTTACTGCAACTTGACAAGATATGCTTTCCGTAGAAAAAGATCAATGCACAATACTGGTCTTCGACAAAAAAAGATAGATAGATAGATAATTCTCTAGGCTGGATGCATAGCAATCACTATTCATTGCAGTAGTTCACAAAAAGCAGGAGCATATATATCAAAAGGAGCTTGAACAAAAAATAATAATAATAATTACCCCTTTGTCTGCATTAAGTGCACTAATGTCAGATTCAATTGATGTCATCTTACAGCTTCCACAGCGCAAGATCGTCATAGCAGAGAATGATGTTTTCTTGGACAAGCAGATAAAAAACGATATTTTCATTCTAATGGTGGAAGAATCGATTGGTTCGGCGGGTGGAAGAGCTGCCAGCTTCGGCCACAGGCGAGTCGACAGGATATACGGCTTCTCCTGCTATGGTAGCGGCAAGTGCACAAAATTCTTTGACACGATCGAGCAAGACAAGATCGACCACTTTGACATACCCTACAGCGCAGTTGCAATGGACATCAGGCTCTCAGACGGCAAGCCGTACGTGTTGCAGGGGATAGTAGATCCCGATTCTGTAGCATCCTACCGTTCAGTGGTAAGCAATCTAAAATAGGCTTGCAGACCAAGAACAACTAGTAATGTCAGAAGACCATCCGCACCTTGAGAAGACAGCCTCTGCAATAGAAGACTTGCTTTACATGGGTGCGATCAGGCTTGTCGACAAGGAAGACAGGGCACTGTTATCCCCCCAGTTCTCCCTTGTAGTTTCAAACATGATGCCGAGCATGAAAATCGACGAGGGTGCTGATAGCAGCGAGATAATGAAGCTGATGTATTATTCACTGCTGATCTATATAGGCGAGTACCTGAAGGTGCCTAAGTCTTTTATGATGGCACTTGGAAACGATCTAGAGAAAAACCGCGACAGCATGGAGTCTGGTGAGCTTATCACTACTTATGTTAGTGTGTTAACAGAGATTTGGGTTCACAATCGCCATCGGCAGCAGCAGGAGGGGAAAAATAGGTAACTAATGCAGCAGCAATCAATTGAAAGCTCGGTCACATCCGTATGGAGGTGCTTGTTATCCATTCCTTCGTTCATTGACTTTCATTGCTGCTCATGGCGGGTTTTCTCTATCAGAAAAAGCCTGATAGAGATGGGATATGATTTTTAAGGAAAGCTGGTTTACATGTGTTCTACGATGTTTCACACATCGCTCAAGCCACCAATCATAGAAACAATCCCCCTATTGAGAAAGTCTAAGCCCAAGGTATGGATTGAAGCATATGGCTGCTCTGCAAGTATGGCAGATTCTGAGATGATAAGTGGGCTCTTAAAGGAGGCCGGCTATGAATTTGCGACCACGAAAAGTGAAAGTACCCTCAACCTCATTGTCACATGCTCTGTCAAAGATACAACCGAGCATAGGATGGTGAGCAGAATCAGGACAATGACCAAGTCGGGCAAGCCGCTCATCGTTGCAGGTTGCTTACCAAAGGCAGACAGGGCAAAAGTAGAATCAATGACTTCCTCGGCAAGTCTTCTTGGTCCCAATTGCATCGACAAGGCGCCGGATGCCGTTAGGTTAGCCCTTTCAGGAGGCAGGCTTGTGGCTCTTAGAGATTCTTCACTTGATAAGGTCAATATTCCAAGGGTCAGGCTTAACTCAGTGGTCAGCATAGTAGAGATAGCAAGCGGATGCATGAGCCAGTGCACTTTTTGCCAGACAAAGATTGCCAAGGGGTGGCTTCGGAGCTACCGCATAGGCGACATAGTGAGACAGATTAAATCAGATATCAAGAGTGGTTGCAAAGAAGTATGGCTTTCTTCAACCGACAATGGATGCTATGGAAGAGACATAGACACTAACCTTGTAGAGCTTCTGAAGGCATGCTGCTCCATAGAAGGTGGCTTCAAGATAAGAGTGGGAATGATGAACCCTATGTATCTGCCTGCAATACTGGATAGAATGGTCAGTTTATTCTATGAAAGTGACAAACTCTTCAAGTTTCTCCACATCCCTGTTCAAAGTGGAAGCGACAGGGTATTGAAAAAGATGAAACGTGGTCACACCTCCAAGATATTTATGGACGCCGTGGAGGCCTTTAGAGGCAAGATACCTGAGATGACGATCTCTACTGACATCATTGCAGGGTTTCCATCAGAAACTGAGGATGATTTCAAAGAAACTGTTGACTTAATTGAGAGATCTCAACCGGACATTGTTAATATTTCGCGCTATTCTGCCAGGCCAGGAACAGAGGCATTTGGATGGAAGGGCATGAGGGTTAACTCTAAAGTATCCAAGGAAAGGTCAGAGTATCTGCACGCTCTTACAAGGAGAATCGCTAAGAAGCGCAACTCCCTCTGGCAGGACTGGCATGGCGAAATAGTAATTGATGAGATTGGAAAAGTGAGGCAGGGGAGAAACTATGCATACAAGCCAGTAGTCATATCATCATCAACTACATCAACAACAAATGCTGCTGATGATAGTCAAATTTTACTTGGTGACAAAGTGCGTGTCAACATTTATGATTTTTCCAACTTTTCATTGAAAGCAAAGATAATTTCGTAGGGTAGCTAAACTTTGTTACGCTATGATCAGCTTTTGATTAATCACCAAAACTTTTTAACTTGACATGTCTATCTCTGTGCGGGGGAGCTCGGGGAAAACTTGGAGGATGAGCTATCGATCAAGAATCCTATGTTGCTGGTGGGCATCGGCGGCGTAGGAAGTAAAATTGCAGCTGCAGCGAGTGCGGCTCTTGAATGCAAATGCCTATTGATAAGCAACGATAAGAAGGATTTGGTCCACAATGATAGATGCACTGCTATTTTTGTTCGTTCTGGAGAATGGGTCAACCCTTCTAGTTACAAATTACGCTCTTTTGTGGAGAGTCATCGCAATGAGATGGCGGCGGCCATGCGGGGCTACTCAACAGTCATGGTTGTTTCAAACTTGGCAGGGCGTGCCGGCACCGCAATAGCGCCAATTGTATGTAGGATGGCAAAAGATTCCAGTACTGCTGTAATCTCTATAACAATTATGCCCTTCAAATACGAAACGGATCGCATTTTCAGTGCTGGCACAGCTCTCAGAAGAGTGCGTGAAGTTTCAGATTCAACGATAGTGATGGACAACGATGCATTCTTGGATAATAACTCGGAGCTGTCTCAACAAGATTGCTTTGCCATAACAAATAATGCAATAGTTGAGGTCATTGCCTCAATCTCTGCCGGTATGATAAAGCCGGCAATGAACGTGCTGTGCACAAGCAGGGCAAGCCCTAGCTCGGAATCCTCTCTCCGCGATTCGCTTTCAATGCTATATGATGCCGTCCCAGATGCAAGCACTGTCAAAAGAGCGATGGTATATGTAATGGGAGGTAATAGGATCCCTATTGGTGAGCTGAACAAGCTGGTAGGCTGCGTGCGGGGAATATTCAAAGAGGACGGCTCAATAGAAGTTGGGATGCTATCCTCAATGTCGTCTTCTAATGGAGTACGCGTACACCTTGTTGCATCGGCTCCGCAAAAGACACGGTTTGATAGCTACGACCCCTTGGGAGACATCATTCCCGATGTACTTGACTGGGATGAACCTGACTCGGCTCCTGACATCAAGCTGACCATACCTGCCATCGAATAGGTTATATTATTATAGCAAGATGGCTGGGGCAATAGTAGAGCAGTAAGAGAGAGCGCACACACTAGTGGTACCATATGATATCATGCGGCTGTAGATGCATAGCGTGTAAGAGTGATCAGCTTAAAAGCCATCAGTTTGTGGCGCAGGACGGTTATGATGATATTCACCATACATGCAAGTCGTGCGGGACGCATTTCAATCACCTCGACGGGGAGACATATTCAAAATGCGGAATTTGCAAATTTCCCTGATTATGTGAGTGTAGCTGTCTAGATTAACCTTTTTGTTGATGTATATTATTTGCTATATCATACGAGTTGCCAGTTTACTTGATATTGCGTCTATGGTATCACATATTATTATTAAGCGCATGATGAAATAAGCTGGTTCCTAGAAAACTCTACCTGAGAAGGTAGGTAATATTTTACAAGTATTCTAT
>JAICVG010000150.1 GCA_025935445.1 Nitrososphaera sp.
GAAGGTGCCAAGATATACTGCCCGCCGGAGCCAGTTGAAAGCACCCATCCCCTTTACATTCTCTATACTTCTGGAACGACTGGCAAGCCCAAGGGTGTAATGCATGGGACAGGTGGCTACCTTACGCATCTTTATGCTACTGCCAAGTGGGTCTTTGACTTTACAAAACAAGACATCTTTTTCTGTACTGCAGATATCGGATGGGTCACGGGTCACAGCTATATTGTCTATGCTCCTCTGATGCAGGGTATAACAGAAATAATGTATGAAGGAGCGCCTGACTTTCCCAAGCCCAACAGGTATTGGGCAATTGTGGAAAAGCACGGTGCCACTGTACTATATACCACACCAACTGCATTGCGCATGTACATGAAGTACGACGATGACGGCGTAGTGTCAAACTCGTTTGATCTGTCGTCACTCCGGCTGCTTGGGACGGTGGGTGAGCCCATTAATCCCAAAGTATGGATGTGGTACTTCAAGAGGATTGGCAATGAGAATTGTCCAATAGTTGACACTTGGTGGCAAACAGAGACTGGAGGGATAATGCTTAGCATGTGTGCTGGAATCGAAACGATCCCAATGAAGCCCGGCTCAGCCACCTTTCCTGTGCCGGGGATTGATGCAATGGTAGTTGATGAAACTGGCAAGCCAGTAAGGCCAGGAACAAAAGGCTATATTGTTATTTGTAGGCCGTGGCCAGGAATGTTCTTGAGCCTATGGGGTGACGATGAAAAATACCGGCAGACTTACTGGACCAAGTTTCCTGGCCTCTACTATGCAGGTGACTATGCACTAGTTGACAAGGAGGGCTATCTGTGGCTCCTTGGCAGGGCAGATGATGTACTTAAGGTGGCAGGCCATCGGCTCGGCACGATGGAGTTGGAGAGTGCATTTGTCTCACATAAGGCCATTGCAGAAGCCGCAGTGACCGGCAAGCCTGACGAGACAAAAGGAGAGTCGATAATCGCATTCTTAGTGCTAAAGGAAGGCTTTTCAGACTCTGAAAACCTGCGTAAAGAACTGATCGCCCATATTCGAAGCACGCTTGGGCCCATAGCAGCGCCAGATGAGGTATATTTTGTTAGCAAGCTGCCCAAGACGCGTAGCGGCAAGATAATGAGGAGACTGTTAAAATCCATTGCAAGCGGCGACAAGATCGGCGACATCACCACGCTTGAAGACGAGGCGGCTATTGACGAAGTCAGACAGGCATATGAAGATCTCAAAAAGAGGGTCAATTCTTAGAACTTCCAAGTGGCTAGATACGAGGGAGTGATTTCAATAACGCAAGAATCTGGACCCATAGCAAGTATGGCCTTTGCAGTTTTGCCCTGCAGCTTGCCCAAGTACCTCTTCACATTTCGTCTGGTCACCCTAGCAGCATATCGAGGGTCATCGATCACTCTTGCGATCCCTTTGCCCCTTAATCCAAGTGTGCCATTTTCGCGGGAGCTTTCGTCAACAAGAAAGTAAACAACTGGGTTTTTTCGGAGCGCCTTTGCCTTCTTGCCTACTCTATCTGTTGCAACGAGAAACTTGCCTCTGCTGTAATAGTACCATACTGGGTGTGCGATCGGATCTCCTCTTTCATCTAGGTAGGCTATTCTCAATATGTTTGGCCGGACAAGTAGCTGTGAGGCTTCTCTTTTTAACAGAGGCCTTGCGTGCCTGTCCGCAAGGACAAAGTTCAACACATCCTGCGTGTTAGCTTAGCCGTCTAATTAAGCTAAACAGAGATTATTGTCATCTTGGAACCGATAGCAATGTTGTGGATGTCTATGAAACCTGCAGTCGCAGCCATAAGATATAATGCTGGCTTTGTGGTCTTGTAGGTGCAACTCACCGTTTCAACTACGTTACTACACGGAGGTACATTCTCTTTTATATATACTACATTACCATTTTCGTCAAACCATATCAAGTCAAGGTTGTACTCAATGTTGAGCATCCATACTTCGTAGAGGTCAGGCTCCTCATGCTTGATCAGCATGGCAGTGTCAAATGGCAGCCTGTCCTGCCTAAATGTAAGCCATCTTTGCTGTTCAGCAGCAGTTTCTGCAATTTCGACCGTTATGACATCATTGTCTATTCTGACTGTGCCTTTTGGAAAGCCGGTATTCTTGTCTCTGATCTCGGGTGGGATAAATACTATGCCAAGGGCGCCTATAACGACAGCAGCAATTATCACCGGTATCAGCACTGCAGACTTGCGCGCCACGGGACATCTATGCATGCAAAAAATAATTTGAATTTTGTGTTTTGCCCGGTTCAGCAAAAAATGGTAAAAATAAATTACGCAATAAAAGAAAAATATATCATAATAGATTGTTATATCACAGGTGTCTGATAGTTTGTAAATTATTAAGGGAGAAGAAAAAAGAAGATATTGTATGCAAGCTGAAAGCAGAGATGGGGAGATTCAAGTTAGGATCGATTTTACGTTTTCAGACTGAGCTTATGTTTTAGGTGCTGGCACACACAATTTGTGGTATATATTACAGCTGGAGCATTTTATGCAAAAAGGATCAATGTGGAGGGGGTGGGATTCGAACCCACGAACCCCTAAGGGACGGGATCACTCATCTCTCTTTTTTCTCTATCTATATGTGTTGCGAGAAGAAATGGTGCCATGGACATCGATCTTGAGTCCTGCGCGTTTGACCAGGCTTCGCTACCCCTCCGCTCACTCGTCTTGCCTGTAAAACCTTATTTCATAGTTGCGGCAGGTGAAATAAGGTTAAATTTTGCTTGGTGCCAGTACAATATACTAATGCCTAAGCCAGAGACTGTTTCAAGGCTGTGCATAAAGTGCCATTCAAAGACAGTTCATGAGGTACGGGAAAAGACGATGGCTGGGATAAAGTTGGTTTGCACCGATTGTGGACATTCCCTTATTGTAGCTACCATGTAAAACATTTATTATCATATGAGCTTTAGCAGAAAATATATGAATATAGGCGAGCTGAAGTCGGGAATGCGCAACGTAAGCGTTACAGGCAAAGTAGAAAGCGTAGGTGAGCCCCGCACAGTCAACCTTAGGGCTGGAGGGACAAATACAGTGGCTGACGCAAGAATTTCAGACGAAACGGGGAGCATTAAACTTTCGTTGTGGGGCGACGACATAAACAAGATCCAGCCCGGCGACACAGTTTCGATAGAGAATGGCTATATCAACACGTTCAAGGGCGAAGACAGCATCAACGTTGGAAAGTTCGGTAACCTAAAGAAGGTCTAGCTAATATAGCCAGTGTCGCGGGGCTTTTGAGGCGACTGCTGACCTTCAAACTGCCTGCCGCCTTTTGCTGCAAGCATCTGCTGCTCTATTGTCTGGATCAGTGTTTCAGTGTCTTTTGCGCGCTTGTCCAAGTTTGCCATGTCAACTCTTACATTGACTATCTGGAGAAGGGTTTCAAGCACTGCTTTGGATGCCTTACCATCTACCACGTAGCCAGACGTCTCTCCAAGCAGACATACTCCCTTCATGTTGCGCAACTTTGCTATGCCGATGACAAGACCATTCATCCCTGTGATGCTTCCGCTATCCATTATGGATATGTTATTTGATGAAAGGACTTTGACTGTTTCAGGGTCTGTGGCCGTACCAAAGATCTTGGGCTTGTCGACAAAGACGCCGGTGATGTATGCTGCAAGTGTAAACACTTGCTGTGTGCCAAATCGCTCCGCCAAACCAAGCACTTCTTCTGCTAGAGCGTATTCCGAGTCAGGGTTGGCTGGTTGCGAGTCGCCTGTTAGCAACAACAAGTCAGCTCCATTACCATGCCACCAAAAGATACTGTTCTTCATTAGGTCAGCTGTGCCGTCAGGCTTTATCATAATCTGTGGTGGGAAGGAGCTGGAATAAATGTCAACTAGGTGATTTGCAGGCAGCTCTTGTATAAGATGATCAACTGCAAGCTTGCCAACATAACCGCTGCCAGGAAATCCGCAGATAAGATGCGGTGAGTTGAGCTTTGGCCTGTCAGCGGTAGAATAAACCAGCTTGATGTCTTGCACAAAACTTGGGAGCTCATCGATGCGCTTTAAAGCTTTGCACGATAATACCCGCGATGAGGAAGTGCATGTTTGCATGTTATTTAGGCGCGTTAATGTAGCATATTGTTTGTTTCACAAACTCATAATGAAGTGACTAACTAGTGCTAAGCTCAAGCTTTACAACCTACTTGAATCTGTAGCCTCTTTAGTGTAAAGTCCCTATTCCCACATATTTTTAACTATTATTGAGCAAGTTAAGAAAAAATTCTTTGCATCTTTCCACTCTATCTAATCTAATATAATAGCGCCAGCCACATCATTTGATGTATTAATACGGCAATACTTATTGGATGCAGTGCAGTGGCGATCTTCCTTTCAATCTTTCTTACATGCCCCTTTCCTCACAGTTCATGGACCTCAGTCTTCGGATCAAAATTTTCCCTCACCGTACAACAAGTCTCTTTTTCTTGATACTCACCCTATTGTTTTCATAAGAAACCGCTTAAGTTACTACTTTATCCAGCTTGCCCCTTTTCTTTGCTACCTTTACTTCGCGTGCTATTCTTCTCCCCATGCTCATGGGCTCGTC
>JAICVG010000143.1 GCA_025935445.1 Nitrososphaera sp.
ACACATTTTGCTATAATTCGCATGCATTCAATCTGATATTTCTTGCCAAAGATGAACATGTAGATGTTCTTATCCTATATAGTGTATGTTGGATACATTTTTTATCTATACCATAATCTCATACAATACGTCAAGTGGAGCCCAACAGCTGTTCTGTTGCCCCCGCTTACCATGCTGCTTTGGGGTTCCCAACTTTCATCTTGAATTTTCACGATGAATGGCTATTGTCATAGGAGATTACATGAGATTTTTGACTTCAAAAGGAAATGAATGGGCTGCACCAACAGAAGGAGGATCTGTTGCTTCTGCTATTCTTCTCTTAACTATATAGTTCACTATGATCTATATTTTCATTATTGATAATAATAAAATAGCTATGTTTCATGCCCTAGGATGATCGGTGGGAATTTAGTATTATATCACGGTCTCACAAAGAACACAAAGCTTTTCTTTCGTCTTTCTTTCTTCATGGAAAAAGGAGGGGCGATAGGATTTTCAAATGGGTCGTGATAGGCGCAGCAGGCTACACTCTCTTTATGCTAGTACTTGTGGCAGCCTCCGTGATCGAAGGTTCTATGCCCATCTTTTCCTTTGAGGGCATAGGATTCTTTTTCGGTACAGACTGGAATCCTGTAGAAGGCAGAGAAGCATATGGGGCACTTCCATACGTCGTCGGAACGCTTGTGAGTTCTGCCATTGCTATGGCAATAGGCGTCCCAATTAGCTTAGGAATCGCTGTATTCATTTCAGAGATATCTCCGCCAAGATTTGGAACCCCAATAGGCTTCATCATAGAGATACTTGCTGCAATTCCAAGCATAATTTACGGTCTGTGGGCGCTGTTTGTTTTCAGGTTCTGGATAGTGGATTTTATCGAGAGACCTCTTTACGAAGCCTTTGGAGGAACAATACCGCTCTTTGCCCGCACTCCATTTGGTCTAGATATCTTTACTGCAGGAATAGTTCTTGCAATAATGATCATTCCTATAATTTCCTCCATCTCCCGAGAGATACTAAAGGCCATACCTAATTCTCAGAGGGAAGCCGCATACAGCTTGGGTGCAACTAGATGGGAAACTGTGTGGAAAGTCTTATTTCCTTATGCAAAGGCCGGCTTGCTTGGAGCTGCAATCCTTGGGCTTGGCAGGGCAGTTGGCGAAACAATGCTTGTAACTATGGTGATAGGCAATGCAGTTGGTGCTAATGCCATTCCTGATACGCTTTTTAGTCCAAGCCAGACGCTATCAAGCATAATAGCTAATGAGTTCAATGAGGCCGTTACTGTATTTCACTCATCTGCATTGATAGCACTTGGAGCAGTATTATTCATATTAACAATGGGAATTAATGTAGGCGCCCGGTTGCTTGTGTCAAGAATGGTCAAAGTTACTCCAGGAGCAAAGGAATAATAAAAAATGAACAACATAGAAAACAACTACCATCATAATATAGATCACAGAAAAGTTATCCAAGACGCAATAGTTAGACAAAGTTACAAGCGCAAGATAGTTAACAGAGTTTTTACTGGCGTAACGATAGTATGTGTTATGCTTGCAATGATACCTCTGGGCAGCATTTTGTTTGAAGTTGTAAAGAACGGTATCTCTGCCATAAGTATTGAATTTCTTACGCAACCTCAAGGATCGATAATACGGGGCGGTGGAGGGGTAGGTCCTGCAATACAGGGTACGCTGCTTACAGTAGGATATGCTTCGCTAATTGGTGTTCCAATAGGAATCTTGGCAGGTGTTTATCTTTCTGAATACGCTGGCAACAGCAAATTTGCTTATACAGTTAGGTTCTTTAACAGCGTGATGACAGGAATGCCATCTATAGTAATAGGCATCGTAGGGTATATTATTCTAGTTATTACAATTGGTTCTTTTAACATAACGGCAGGAGCAGTTGCACTTTCTATAATAATGATTCCTATAGTGGTGGCAGTTACTGAGGAAACATTAAAGCTTGTGCCAAACTCAATTCGTGAGGCTGCACACTCGCTTGGTATCCCAAAATGGAAAGTTACACTCTTTATCACCTTGAGGAGCGCCAAGAATGGTGTTCTAACCGGCATTGTTCTTGCAGTCTCCAGAGTTGCTGGCGAAACTGCGCCGCTTATAATGACAATACTTGGGACTAGTCTATTCTTCCAAGGATTTGTGAGCCCTGTAGACGCGCTTCCCCTCAGGATATGGAGGTTTGCCTCGCAGCCATACGAACATGCTCATTCCTTCGGGTGGGGCGCAGCATTGGTGCTTATAATTATGGTACTATCGCTTAGTATATTACTGAGGTTCTTGGTGCTTGAGAAGAGTTTCAGGCTGGGATCGCTGGTGAAGACGCGAGGATAAGGTCCAACAGGTTCTATATTCCTCTATATGATCTATTTAGACAACCATTAATTATGCGAATTATGGCAGATGAGCTGGATGAGTAGCGAAGAGTACGCTAACACTACTAGTTATAAGCTTTCATTACTATCTGATACTAAACGACGCGGTTACAAGGTTTCTGTCAAGAACCTGAATTCGTGGTTTGGAAGTAAACAGGCTCTCAAAGATATTAATTTTGATGTTAAAGAGAATACTGTTACTGCACTAATTGGTCCCTCCGGATGTGGCAAAACGACACTCATTCGCTGTTTGAATCGCATGAATGAGATGACTTCTAGTGCAACTGTAAAGGGAAGTGTGTATCTGGACGACATCGACATTTACGCCAGTAATGTGGATCCAGTGATCATCAAAAGAAGGATGGGGATGGTTTTCCAAAAGCCAAATCCATTTCCCACGATGAGCATTTATGATAACGTGGCTGCTGGCCTAAAACTTAACGGCATCAGGAACAAGGCATTGATAAGAGAGATAGTGGAGGAGAGCCTAAAAGGCGCAGTGCTATGGGATGAAGTAAAAGATGAGCTTGGCAAGCCGGGCTTAAGCTTATCAGGCGGCCAACAACAGCGCTTATGCATTGCAAGAGCACTTGCAATGCAGCCTGAAGTGCTGCTGATGGATGAACCTACTTCAGCTTTAGATCCTATTGCATCTGCCAAAATAGAAGAGCTTATGAACGAGCTAAGGAAGGAGCTTACAGTAATTATTGTAACACACAATATGCAGCAAGCTGCCCGTGTATCTGACTACACTGCATTTATGTATCTGGGCGAGCTTGTAGAATATGGGCCAACCAAGCAGATATTTGAGAACCCGCAGAAAGAGCTTACTGAAAGATACATATCCGGCAAGTTCGGCTAAGCAAGATAGACATTTGGTAATTTGACCCGTCTCTTAGACCTTGGAATAGACCGCATACAGAATATCATTATGGACATGGCCAAGCTTTCAGAGAAATCTGTGACAACTGCCATCGAATCATATGAAAAAGGGACGAGTACAAAAAAGGTCATCTTTGAATGGTCTGAGCAGCTCAGGGTGTTACAGGATGAAGTGGGCGACCTTGCAATTGAGCTGATTGCCCGCTACCAGCCAGTTGCCACTGACCTTCGCTTCATCAGATCATGCATGGAAATTGCATATGGCTTTTCCAGGTTTGGCCGCTATGCCTACGATATTGTCGATGTCCTTGAAACCATGGGCTCAATAACCAATTGTGACAAGAGTGCAGTTCTGGAAATGTCTTGCACAGTCAGAGAAATGATACGTATAAGTGTTCAGGCGCTGCAGTCAAAAGACAAAAATGCAGCAGAAAAGTTGTATCAGATGGACGATACTGTCGACGCACTTTATAGGAAGTATTTGAGAGAAGCCATCACGCCATACGAAAAAACTGATAAAAGATCTTTTGACCCCCGCTGCTACATCTCTGCTCTGCTGATACTTCGGTACCTTGAGCGCATTTCAGATCATGCCTGTTATATAGGTGATTCTGTGCACTACATCGTTACCGGCACGTCAAGCCCAAGGCGTTAAGATGTCTCTATGTATGGAGAATATGGGGCAGTATATAGTAACATATAGTCTATACTCGCAAAGCGTTTATTCATATCTTTCTTAGTCCGCAACAGTGGGAACAGAATTAGATCATAGGGACGTTCGCAAGGTGCAATTTACAGGCAGGTCAACATACGTCTTATCGCTTCCAAAAAAGTGGATTGAAGAAATGCGTTTGAAGGCCGGCGATCAAGTGACGCTTGTTCGAGAACTTGACAATTCCTTGTCAGTAATTCCAATTTTCACTGGGGCGCGAGAATCTCCCAATGAAGTTACTACATTCGTATCGCCAAGCGAGAGTGGCAATACGCTCCGGCGCAAGGTAGTGTCAATGTATTTAGCTGGTTATAATATTATTCATTTAAAAATAAAATCGGGCAGGATGAATCCTATACTCCGTGACGCTGTTAGGGAACTTGTTAGACGCAACCTCGTCGGGACAGAGATGATAGCCGATGCATCAGACAACATTACGCTGCAGGTGTTGTTGTCACTGCCAGAGCTTTCTGTCAACACTGCGATAAGGAGAATGTATCTCATTGCTTCGTCAATGCACAAAGATGCTATGTCAGCCCTTGCAGAGCTCAACTACGAGCTGGCAAAAGAAGTTATCCGGTCAGACGATGAGGTTGATAGATTCAGTCTCTATGTCTTCCGCAATCTTGTAATGGCCATGCAGAACGGAAGGGTGCTTCGAGAAATGGATTTAAAAAAACCCTCTGATTGCTTGAGTTACCGTGTCGCTGTCAAGAGCATCGAGAGAATTGCCGATCATGCATGCAGTATAGCCGACAAAGCAATCACCTTA
>JAICVG010000027.1 GCA_025935445.1 Nitrososphaera sp.
AGGCCTGCTATCAGAAAGGCGACAAGCGGATCCACGATGGTGATGCCCGTGTTAAGAGCAATAAAGCCAGTAATGATAACTGCGACGGATGATATTATATTGTAGACAACATGGATGAATGCACTATGAATGTTGATACTCTTGTCGGCGTGGTGCTTTAGTAGGAACATCACTACTAGGTTGCCTGCAAGACCAATACCTGCTGTCAGTAGCAGCAGCGGCGCGTCTATTATGCGCGGAGACATGACGCGGAGAAATGCTTCGTACAACACCCATAATGAAATTACTGCAAGCGCTACACCGTTTGCAAGTGCAACCAATACTTCAGCTCTATGGTAACCAAACGTCATTGCTCCAAAATGGCTTCTTGCCGCCATTGTAATTGCAAAAAGACTTAGTCCAATCGCCATCACATCAGTGAACATATGCACTGCATCACTCACAAGCGAAATGCTATTGCTTAAAATTCCACCTACAGCTTCAATAACCGCTACTGCAGTGGTGACTGCAAATGACAACATTAACATCCTTTTGGGCCGCAGCAAGCTAGTTCCCAATGTAGATAGTCTATGCTGTTTTTCGGTATTTACAGATTGTTTCCGCTTAATGGGCAAGCTCCAACCGCGCGGGATTCTTGTATTTTACAACCTGCGAAGCTCCTTCTTTTGGGTAGATGCCATAGATAAGAGCAGCTTTGGCCACAGTAGAGTCCTTCAAGGTGACCATGATTATCTGGCTATCCTTTGAGCGCTCGAGCAGTACCTTTGACAGCCTGTCAGTGTTCTCGGCATCAAGATGTGCGTCTACTTCATCCATCAAGTAAAATGGCGACGGTTTGAGCGACTGGAGAGCAAGCAGGAACACAGTGGCAGCGATTGTCTTTTCGCCACCTGACAGCGTGGTTGATTCACGGGGGACGGTCTTACCAGGGAACCGCACTAGCAACATCACACCGCTTGAAAAAATATCTTCAGAGTTCTCGATCTCTAGCCACGCCAAGCCTCCTGTCATTTTCTCAAATGTTGCGCGTATATCGCTGTCAACTTTCTGAAATGCCTCCATGAAGACCTTCTCTTTTTCTTTCACTACCTGCTCAATGAAGGAGACGATAGAATTACGTTCGCTTTCAAGCTGGTTGCGTCTAGTTGACATGCCACGGTAGCCATTGATTACCTGTACATATGCCTCGTCTGCGCGGAGGTTGATCCTTGACTTGACTTCCTCATATTCGTCAGTTAACTCTTTGATCGCTGTTTCGACATCCATCTCATCAAGGGGGTTCTTGTAGCCAAGAGACAGAAGATTGTTTAACTGACGAGATTCCTCAGAAGTCAGATCTGCAATGTCTTTTCGAAGCAATGCAGACTCTCGCTCTATTAAGTTGTACTCCTTTGACATTTTGCGGTCGCTCTCTGAGAGTGCTTTTATCTTGCGCTCATATTCTTGCAGTACGCTGTAGGTGCTGCCCGAAGAAGTGATTATTTTCTGCTCCTGATCCCTGAGCCCTTTGAGCTCCGCTTCAAGTGACTGCGACTTCCTGTACATTTCTTCTATTTGGCATTTGCGTTCCTTTAGTTCAAGGGAAAGGCGTTCATTCTCTTGGTTCATTTCGGTCAGATGCTGGATATCAAGTTCCAGCTTGGCTTCAAGCCCACCGAGTATCGATATTGTCTGGCCAAGCTCTATATTGGCTACGTCTATTGCCTTTACTATCTGGTTATGTACTATGTTCTTATCAGCAAGCTCATTTTTGCTTGACGGTTCTTCACCCATGCTCTGTAGCCTTGACGATAGCTTTTCTATGGCAGGTGAAAGAAGGGTAAGCCTCCTTGAATATTTCTCAAGCTCTGTCATAAGTAAGTCGGCTTCTGACTGGAGAGCGTGATTATCTAAGATGAGCCCTGAGACTGACTTTTCTTTTGCTTCTGAAGATTCCTTTTCTTTAGTAATGCTTCTCTGGACATCTCTGATAAGAAGCTCTAGTTGGATTCTCTCGGATTCGCTCGCGCTTATACGCTTGGAAATTTCGTGGAGCTCCGTGTTCTTCTCCTCAATCAGCTTAGAGAGCTTCGCTATCATTGTACGGAGATTTCCTACGGATTCGCCAAAAAGTATCGCCTTTGTCATATCAGTTATTCTTCCTCCAAAGTCCACCGACATTGAACCTCCAGCCGGTTCGAACAGCTCACCATCAGCTGACACAGCCCTGTAGCCCTTCCTTGATAGCATGAAGGCTGTAGATGAATTTCTTACAAGCAGTATGTCTGAGAACAGGAATGCTGACAATTTGTCATAATCGGACTGTACAAAATCTGACAGCTTCCCAATTACATTGACCTCATCGTGGGGCGTGTCCTGCTTCTCCTTAAAGCGGCTGACGACGTCAAGTGGTATTATTCTAAGGCGTGGAAGTTTTTGCTCCTTGGCATAGGCTGCTATCATTATCATTGATTTGATGTTATTCACTACAAACGCTTTCATCCATTCAGAGCCTGCTGCAAGCACAGGCCGCTCATAGGACTTGTCCCATCTTATTAAATCGTGCACAAGACCGCATATGCTGAACCTGTCTTTTTCTTTCATCAATTCTGCAATAGCAAGATCCTCATTCATGGCATTTTTGGCTATGGTGGCCCGTTCCTCAAACTTGTTTACAAGATTCTCTGCACGCACCAGTAGGTCCGCAGAGCCGGCCAGCTCCTTTTCAAGATTTGCTTTCGCGTTTGCAAATTCGGATGAAAGCTTGGCAGCATTATGCAGTTTTGCTCCATAAGACGCAAGCGACCTTTCAAGTTGTGCTATGCGGTTTTTTGTAGTCAAAATTTCTGATTGGAGCAAAGTGATGCCTGAATAGTTATAGTCCTTCTTGTAATTGATGGTCTTGATTTTTTCTTCGACTCTGGCCCCAGCAAGCTCGATCCGACCCTTTAGTGATGCCATCCGTGCAAGCCTCTTTTCTGTTGAGTCCCGGAAAGAAGCGTATTTAGCAATATTGGCGGTTATCTTTTCAATTTCACTATTGATTGCAGTAAGCTTGATCCGAAGATCGTGGATGGCTGCCTTCTTTTGCTCCATTTCTTTGGTCAGTCTGTCAAGCTCAGAACGCGTGCTTTCTATGCGCTGAACTGCAGCTTGCTTGCTCATGTGAATGGAAGGCAGCCTCCTTTCAATGTCAGCTATCCGGCGCTCAAACTCACTTAACATAGCCTTTGTCCGCTCCGAGTCATGTACAATCCCTGATATTCTCATCGCAATCTGTGATTTAGCTTTGTTAGCAGAGTCAACTTGTTGAATGAATCTTGACTTTTCGGTGTCGAACTTTTCAATCTCTAGCTGCGCCTCCTCCATTAGCTTTGAAAGGTGTGATGACTTTTGGTTGTTTGATTCAAGGATCTGAGTGCTTGTAACTAGCTTGTACCTCAGGTTTCGTATGGTGTTTGATATCTGCACTGCTTTGAACCGCTTGAGCTCCGTGATAAGCTGGTCATATCTTAGATGTTCATTCCTCTCTGTCTCAAGCTCGTCTATACGCTTTCTAATCTCGCCCATCCTTGCAAATGCAACCTCAAGCCTCCTATCAGCCTCATCCAGCTGCTTAAGAGCCTCTGTTTTCTTTTCGTCAAAGTAGGAGAGGCCGACTATATCCTCTATTATCCTTCTGCGTTCTTCGGAATTTAGTTCAGAAATTCTTGTGATCATGCCCTGTTGTACAATATTGAGTTTGTTTGGAGCTGCCAGCACTACTTCAAGAAGCTCCATTATGGCAGTCTTGGTTACCTTCTTGTCGTCAAGCCAATACTGGCTCTCACCATTCTGACCCTCAATTCCACGTGTCAAAGTGACTGTATCAGAGTCGATAGGTATACCTCTGTCAGTGTTGTCAAACGTCAGGCTAACGCGGATAAGGCGGTGGTTGCTGTTCTGGCTGTCGTGGAACAACGATTGGAACTTGTCTACCCTCAGAGTTTTGGGACTGTTCTCGCCTATTGCAAACATGATTGCATCAAGAATGTTAGACTTGCCTGAGCCATTTGGACCAGTTATAGCAGCTAATCCCCTCTCAAAATGCACCGCAGTGTTCTTGAAACCAAATGATTTGAAGCCGTAGACTTCGAGCTTTTTAATGTGCACCAAGGGTAGCTATCTGGTTAGTTTTCACGTGAGCTAATTATATGTTGTCGCGCTCAATTTATCTCCTTTTAGTAAAATATTTTTCGCATTTACATCGTTGGAGAAGCGCTTTCTCACCAGAATACTATATAACTACGTGTTCTGTTGGCAGAAGACATTTCTGTTTCTGCAGAAGCAATACTTGCTGCCGGAATCGCGTTTATAGCTAAATCTAGGTTAGTATTCTTACAAGATGATGATGGTGGTGGTGGCGGTTCCTCATTGGCTGAACATGAAAGCAAACTTCGTCTTTAGGAAGGCTTCTTTCAGCATATCAACTACAAGAATTTTTTATGGCAGAATTATTATTGATTACAAGATCTATGCACATAAATTGTGCTGGAGCTTTAACCATATGCTATTTCCTAAGTAGATGAATTGGCTGCCGCATCTTAGGTCAAAACTCATTTTCTATCGTATCGCTGGAGAGCAAAAACGTATGTGATGTTACTGTCTTAATCACCAAGAGAACTATGGAACGACGTTGTCGAAAAGCCGCTGCAGAGATAAAAATCTAATAATAGATCAAAGAAAATTTGGAAGGGATCGAATTCTATCGTTCCTTTTTGCCTTCGACAAATTCTAAGAAGCTTGACTTGGCAACAGAATAAGGTAACTGCACAGGTGGATGCTTGAAGCAGTATGCCGATACACTGTCAAGTGGTCCAGAAATACCTCTGTCAAGTGCAATCTTGGTTGCCCTCACTGCGTCTATCATTACACCAGCACTATTGTATGCATCAACTACTTTTAATTTAAGGTCAAGCTCGACAGGGATATTGCCAAAATACCTTCCTTTCATGGATATGTAGCACACTTTGTCATTATCCAAGAATTGCACAAAGTCTGATGGTCCAATCCTCATCGGTATTTCATAAGGTGCCATTGCAGCTACTGCACTCGTCTTGCTCACTCTCTTGTCCTCTAGCCGCTCCTGGTCCAGCATATTGTAAAAGTCCATGTCACCTCCAATGTTTAGCTGGTAGGTCTGGTCTACCGTTACTCCTCGGTCTACAAAGAGCTTTACCAGTGTCTTATGAACGACAGTGGCACCAAGCTGACTCATAACGTCGTCACCAGCACATGGTAATTTACGATGTTCAAATGCCTGCTGCCATTTCCCGTTTGATGCTATAAATACAGGGATTGCATTGATAAAGGCACAACCTGCATCAAGGCAGGCTTCAGCATAGTATCTTGTTCCTTGTCTGCTTCCAACAGGTAAGTAATTGAGAAGAATTTCGGCGCCACTATCTTTTAGGACCTTGGCCACATTTGCAGGAGGTTTATCAGAGACCTGTACCTTTCCGCGGTAATGGTTTCCCAAACCGTCTAGAACTTCTCCTTTTTCAACAATTACCTTCGACCTCTCCACGTTGGCTATCTTTATAGTATTGTTTGGTTCTGCAAAAATTGCCTCAGAGAGATCTTTTCCTACTTTTGAATCAATAACGTCAAATGCTGCCACAAATTCAATGTCTTTTGGTTCGTATCCTCCTAGGTCAAATGCAGTAAGTCCAGTTGAATCATTTGACTTACTGTTACTGCTCGCGTCGTAATACTTTGTACCCTGTATCAGTGCAGAAGCACAGTTTCCAACACCGGCTAGTGCAACCTTGATTTTTTTAGACATACCTTAGAGAGTAAAGAGGAGGATATTTGTATTTATCAGACTCTATAGATCGCCTAGGAAGATTACCTTATATGATCAAACTGAACGTCACATTAGTGGATTATACCCTTTATTTTTAGTATAGAATCAACTTAAAATCAGAAGCAGAATTTTCTGGCGAACCCAATTATAATTCTATTTGTACTGCTGTAATAGGCCTTGATTCTTGATGCTTTGGCATGGCTATCTACATTTTTGATTCTAAGCCTTTCAATATACTCAATAAGATCTGTTATCTTTATCTACAGAGTTACAAGACCTAGAGCAAACAACAATCTATATAACATGCCAAAAGTTGGCGCCATTATGAGATCGACTGCTGGTAAGGTGGTATCACTTCATGAACAGGGCATTATTGCTGACCGCTGCTGGGATATTGGGACTGTTAATAGAACCTCTGATCAGTGGACCAATGAGGAATATCCATTCATTTCAATATTTGTGCCAACCTACAATGAGTCTCTTGTTATCCAAAGGCTCTTGAAATCCTTTGCTGCTCTCAGTTATCCTACTGATAGGTTCGAAATAATAATTGTAGATGATTCTACCGATGATACATATCAAAAAATACAGACTATGTTGTCTGAGCTACAGAATCTTAAGGTAATTCACAGGGACAACAGGGCAGGGTGGAAAGGAGGAGCATTAAATGTTGCCCTTAATGTAATGGACAAGAGAGCGTTTAATGTGTTGGTACTTGATGCAGACAATATTTTGTTAGCAGATACCCTAGAAAGATTTGTATCACGATTCATAGAAGAGCAATACTCTTACAAGGAGAAAGGAGTCTCAGTATTAGCAATACAGGGCTTCCCCATTTCAAAGAGCAACCCCGAATCTGACAATGAATGGGGCATTAAGGTAAAGTTGGGCAACTGTATAGCACGGGCAATCGATTTTAGACTTTGCCAAAGAAATATGATTGAATTTACTGCAAAAAATCGCCTAAACTTACCGGTGCAGATAACAGGAAGTCTCTTTATGATAAGAGCAGACGTAATCAAATCTATCAAATTCTCTAATGATCTTTGCGAAGATTGGGACTTGACAGTGGATCTGTACTGCTCACAACCCTCGTCCTTACTATCATCAACAAAAGATGTGATATCTTCTGACAATAATACTGGAGGAATTTGCAACCATCCTTCTAACAACATCGCTCCTAAGCCGGTTGCAGTCTCCTTAACACCAAGAATAATATTTGATCAAGAATTGGTTTCTTACTGCGAGGCAACTACTGATCTCACAGCTTACTTTAGGCAAAGAATGAGAGTTAGCGAGGGTCATACCAGAGGCTTAAGAAGAAAAATTAGTCGTATAGCAGAAAGCAAGATGCTTTCTCTTGTTGACAAAGTAGAATTATTTTTAAACGGTCTACAGTATGCAAAGTTTATTTTTGTTTTAGGTATTGGAATAATCAATATGATCTTACTTCTCATGTTCCTATCAGGTAGTTACAACAACAGCCAGCAGTTGATGAATATGTTTGGGATATCGTTTTCATTGCAGGCAGCGAATCTGGCCATAGCTCTAATGCGTATCACATGGGCAGCAAAGATTTGTAGACCCGTAAGAAGGTATGACATCAAAGATGTATTGAGCTTGCTGGTGCTTTATGTGATCACGGCGCCTGCATTTGTGATAGGCTCACTGCGGGGCTTTTTCCAAGATAAGGGAATATTCTACAAAACACACAGAAATTTACCAAAGGAATCAAAGCTTAGCCAAGCTTCAGGTTTCTCAGAGTCTACAAAGAACTCTCCATATTCTGCAGGTTCTTAGTGCAACTATCTTAATTTGTTGATAATATGGTGGTTGGGCAGTAGCTGAAGTAGCAGGATTCATGATAAATCGGTATCAGACAAAAGACACGGAAGGTAAAAGAATAAAGTGATGCAACGAGGACGACATATAGTCTTGATTGTAGTTGGGCTATTGTTTGTAGTAGGAATACTCTAATAGCTGCAATGCGGGCTATCCCGATCCGCTAGTATATTTTTACAAGAGAACACATTATCAATCGAGTCTCAATAGAGCTTGGTAATAGTAAAATCAACAACTCAGATAACAAATGTCTCAAGACCTGTAACTGTAGCCACCCATATTGAAAGATCACAGGGGAAGAAGAAGAAGCTGACAACGGGCAACTGCGACAACAGCAACAACTACCAGTACCAGTAGAAGGAGCCGTGAGCTTAACTGAAGCAGTCAAAGACTGTCTGGAAGTACAAGTATGTGATTAAACTTTAGTTGCTGATATTATCATTACAGGGTTTCTTGCAAGCATCATCGTGCCCGTTGTGACCTTGCGCGCTTTGGATATTGTAACCTGGGTGATGTCTATTTCCTTCAGTTCTAGCTCATTAACTGCTGTAAGCGCCTGATACAGAGTCTCAATAACTATAGTGTCGATGACAATCCTGCCTCCCTTTTTCAGTCTGCCTACTGCAAGTTCAATCACCTGCTTTGTGTCGCCCCATGTATCGCCCACCATTACTGCATCGACCTCCAATAGCTTTGGTAAGATATCCTGAGCCTTGCCCAGTATGACTTCTTCTGCCTTAACTCCAAATTTCTGCAGGTTCTTTTTCGTTAGCTCGATTGCTTTTTGGTCAAAGTCAATGGCATATACTTTGCCCTTTGTCTGCAGGCATAATTCTACGGTGATGCTTCCGCTGCCGCAGCCAACATCTATTGCTGAATGGCCCTCCTTGAGACGTAGCTTGCTTATCGCTATCGCACGAATGTCCTCCTTTGTTATCGGCACTTCCTCTGTCCTTTCGAAAAGCTCGTCAGGGATGCCCGGAGTGCGGTAGTCCCATGCTAGCAACTTGGTGTAACTGATAAACGCTGGAGTATTTAACTTACAATGGAGGACTGGTGGAGCGCCGTATAGACTATTATCATGAATACCAACAGTAGAAATATGAACGGCATGATACCCTCTGTTGCAACTTTTTTGCGCTTGTCCCTTGGCACATTCTTGGCTATTCGCCTGCCAATTCCAAGTGAGGCTAAATAGAATACCATTCCGACGAGTATGGCAGTGACTATTGATGTGTATTGATCGAACTCAACTGGTATGACAACGCCGGCTACGATGCCTGCGGCCACGCCCACCAGAGCACGCATGTAGTAGAGCCTTTCAAATATGTCCAATATCGCGTTTTGTGGTTAAATTGGAGCCAGTAAAATGCCTTGCGGCTGTGTTGTTCTGATACCACTATCATAAAATTTTTTGCTCTTCATAAGATAGAAAAATAAGTAACATTACTGATAGTAAGAGTTACACTTGAATTTCTCTCTACTATTTTCAGTTGTTTAATATTTGTGGCATGCCGTTAGTATCTTTCGTCATGGAGCTATCCAGCATTGAGTTACGATACCTAGTCAATGAGATTAGAAGCAGAGTAATTACTAGCCCCTCAGGATATTATGTAAGCAGCATCAATGCAATAACAAAGAGCTCCCTCTTTCTCAGGCTTCACCACCCCATGCAAGAAGATATCATGTTAGTCCTCTCAACAAGAGGCATTTG
>JAICVG010000284.1 GCA_025935445.1 Nitrososphaera sp.
AAACCCAGACTGGAGTGAGCGCGATTATTTCATTAATTCAAAGGCGCATTCGGCACCCGGCTTTTACTCGGCACTTGCAGTTGCAGGCTACTTTCAGCCTGAAGAGCTCAGAACACTTCGCCAGCTTGGTTCGCGCCTTCAGGGGCACCCAGTAAGGTACTCAGAGCATCAAAAGCGCCATAGCGTGCCAGGTATTGAATACTCAGGAGGTTCAGAAGGGATTGGGCTTTCAGTCGGCGTCGGAATTGCACTTGCAAAAAAACTAGATGGCAAGAAGAATAGAGTATTTGTATTGATTGGGGATGGTGAGTCAAATGAGGGTCAAATATGGGAGGCTTCTATGGCTGCCGGCAAATTCAAGCTCGATAACCTAGTCACCATTTTGGATCGTAACCGCATCCAACAGGACGGCTTTACTGAAGACATTATGCCACTTGATCCCACAAAGGACAAGTGGACTGCATTTAACTGGGAGGTCTTTGAGGTAGATGGTCACAGGGTCGAACAAATAGTGGACGCTCTCAACAAGGCTGGACAGGTGCATGACAAGCCTGTGATGATAATTGCCAATACGGTCAAAGGAAACGGTATACGTCACATGGCAAACAACCCCCAGTGGCACGGAAAAGCACCACCCAAGAGGCAAACTGAAGTGCTGCTAGAAGAGCTGGAGAGCGAGTGCCTCATCGCGCCATCAATAATAGCAGGCGAGCGTGAGAACTATGAGGATAAAATAAGGAAAGTCGAGCGCGAAGGAGTCGATATGATCCATTTAGATGTGATGGACGGCCGATTTGTTCCAAATACTACATTCTTTGCTGACACTATCAAAAAGCTAAGGCGACTAACCAGTCTGCCGTTTGATACCCATTTGATGATAGAAAACCCACTAGAGAACATACAGGATTACATCGATGCAAGATGTGATATCATTACAGTGCATGCAGAGGCATGCACCGAAAATGATTTTAGAGAAATTCAGGAAAGACTGATCGACAATGGGATCAGCCCTGGCATTGCGATTAATCCGGGCACCGATGTGCCAAAGTGGCTCTACCACTGCTTGCATAACCTTGATGTTGTCATTGTTATGTCGGTTAATCCTGGCTCTGCAGGCCAAATGTTCATGCCGGAAGTATTGGCCAAGATGATAGTACTTAACAAGCAACTAAGGCAGAATGGCTTTAGGGGATATATCGAAGCTGACGGAGGCATCGATGCGACGACGCTACAGCAGACATACGATGCGGGGGCAAGGATATTTGTTGCTGGTGCTGCTGTGTATGGCGGCGGAGACATTCACGGCGCAGTCATCCAGCTGAGAAACAAGGCGGAAGTGGCACTTGAGAGAAGGCTTCTTAACCACGCGACCCAGCTTAACATAAGGGCGGACTGGATGAAAGCCCGTAAACATATATTGATTCCATATGCAAATGAGCTTAGGATAGAGGAAGAGCTACATGCTATTAGGTAGCGAGAAAAGAACCGCAGACATGAGAGGCGCCTACGGCGATACTCTTGTGGAGCTTGGAAGAGATGACCCTCGAATTGTGTGTGTTGGAGGCGACACAACTGAGTCTCTTAAGACGAAAAAGTTTGGCGACAAGTATCCTGAGAGAATGTTCAACGTCGGAATCGCAGAGGCCAACATTGTCTCAGTGGCGGCCGGTCTGGCAATAGCTGGCAAGATTGCATTTGCGAGCACTTATGCTGCATTTATCCCTGGGAGGTGTATTGACCAGATCCGCAACACCATCTGCTACCCCTACCTCAATGTTAAGCTAGTTGTTTCTCACGCAGGGCTTACGGTGGGACCAGATGGAGCCTCTCATCAGCAGATAGAAGACGTTGCAGAGATGAGAGCAATCCCTAATATGAGGGTGCTAGTACCGGCTGACGCAGTTGCTGTGAAATATCTTATCAGGATGGTAGCATCTACCGCTGGTCCCTTTTATATGCGCCTTGCAAGGCCCTCGTCTGATATAATCTATGCAGACCAATCAACAGCGTTTGAGCTTGGAAGAGGCAATATTCTTGAGGATGGATCTGACGCCACAATAATTGGATGCGGCCTTATGGTGAGCAGGGCACTTGAAGCAGCAAAAGAGCTCAAGAGAAAAGGTATTTCCTGCAGGGTAGTCGACATGTTCTCAATAAAACCTATTGATAATGACTTAATAGCTAGATGCGCCAAGGAGACGGGTGCCATAGCTACAGCTGAGGAGCACAATGTCATTGGAGGCCTTGGAGGTGTAGTGTCTGAAGTTATTGGCGAAACCTACCCTGTACCCGTCAAGCGCGTTGGAATCCACGACATATTTGGCGAATCTGCACGCGATGAGGAAATCGATGTGCTCTTGGAGCACTATGGTCTGACTGCAACTGAAATAGTAAAGGCGGTGCTTGAAGCAAGAAGCAGGAGCAGAAAATAACATGAAGATCTTTCTTGATACTGCAAATATTGAATCGATCAAAAAGTACAGCGATATGGGCTTGGTAGATGGCATCACCACAAACCCGACACTGCTTTCAAAGGAAAAGGGCAACCCCGCCGAGATCATGCGCGAGATAGTCAAGATAGTCAAGGGACCGGTGAGCCTTGAAGTCATCGGAACTACAATGGAGGAAATGGTCAATGAGGCCCACGGGCTCAAAAAATACGGACAGAACGTCGTGGTCAAGATTCCCATGATCCCAGACGGATTGAAGGTTGTCAAGAAATTAAAAGAGGAAGGAATACAGACAAACGTCACGCTCATATTTTCAGCAAACCAAGCGATCCTTGCTGCCAAAGCCGGTGCTGCCTATGTCA
>JAICVG010000159.1 GCA_025935445.1 Nitrososphaera sp.
AATTGCCAAGCAGGCAGTAGACCTATCTTTACATGCAGGAAGAAAAACAATCAAGCCAGAGGACATTAGGTTTGCTTCCAAGAATGTGATAAGGCTGTAGCCAGCCATACTCCAATCATCTATTTGCCAGTGCAAGCAAGAGCGATCACGTACATCATATGAAAAAAGGAAGAAATCAGCTATGTTAATAGTGTATTTTTTGTCTAGTTCGTGAAAAGACCAACCTAAATGTGTATTCGTTGTCGATTAAATTCAGTCCCTAAATGAGGCGTATTTTTTATAGTAATACAAAATTTTCAGCTAACGTGAACGGTATTTTGCATACAGCCATGCTCCCCCGACCACTACAATAATCAATATTATTATCCCAGCAATTACTGGTGCCAGCAGCTGAATAATAAAGCCAGCTATGCAAAGAACACAATTAGCACAACTACTGCAACTATAATAGCTGCTATTGCGCCTAAAACCACGCATTAGTAAAGGTATGAATAATAATTGTATACTTTAGCTGATATTTCTAGTACATGCATCTACAGTGATCTGGCTGCTCTGATTTCTCGCTATGCGTAAAGTCAGTGTGTGGTGCCTGAATTGATAACTGTTGTATTCTGCCCATTTAATTGCTAAAATCATATCCGCTTTCTAACAGTGTCTCTGACTATGTAGAATTCCGAAAATCCGCATTTTCTACATGAAACGAATTTGAAGACAAAGTCTGCATCTTGGTCTTCAATGGCTGTCTTTAATTTTTCAGCAATCTTTGATGGAGAAGAAAAGGGTATGGATAAGAATGAAGGATGCTCTATCATATCACCTGATAAGCATTTTGGACACTTACTGCTGTTATCTTTATTATCATGATTTCCTTCATCGTCGTGATCATTGATACTAGACTCCATTGCGCTTATTCATCAGACCTCGTTGGATCACCATCAATATTCGGTTTTGTAATAGCCTCGTCAATGCGTTTTTTTATGTCTCTGCTTACATTTGCTCGTTGATTCTTATTGTTGTCGCCTCTTTGAGAGGGCTTTTTGCTATCTTCTTTTGTTCTCTCAATATTGTCGTTCATACCTGCATGATAATTGCGCAATATGCTATAAGACGCATGATACATTACAGATCCTATGATATTTGTGATATGTAAATCTCCGCCAAAGTTTTTTCATTTCACGAAAATAATTTAAGAGAAATAGTCAAAGTTAAATACTTGTATGCCATATCGTAACCTCTACAAGTTGCAACAACGGTTAGTGAGGAAAAATAATGAAAAAACCACTATATTGATTGTTGATGACGACATAGATATTTTGACAGTGGCAGGTAGGAGCTTAGAACATGCAGGCTTCAAAGTTCATGCTTTTGTAGATCCGCTTATGGCGTTACATCATGTTCGGAATGATTGCAAATACTGCCAAGTCTTGGTATCTGATATTAGGATGCCTGGATTGACTGGTTTTCAGCTTGTTAGAAAAGTAAAGGATCTGCGACCAGAAATGAAGGTCATAATGATGACCATGTTTGAAGTAAACAAACCCGAATTTGAAGCTGTTTTTCCATCAACTCCAATTGATGCTGTAATAAGAAAGCCGTTTACACCTTCGCAGCTGGTAGAAAAAATAAGAGGATTTTTGGGCGCGATGGCTCAAGGGGCGACTAGACGTGTGGGTATCCATGGCCCGTCATAGAATACCAAAACATTTGACAACAATGTATTACTGAAAGAGCTGCTGCTGAGAAGGCTCCCATCTAGCGGATTCCTATTAGGTGTTGGGCGACTATGATAGAAAGTGATGTCATTTATAGTGATTAGCTCCATAAGATGATCTCCCAACGCTTAAATCAATTTGTGCTTGCTTTACAACAGGCAAAGATATATGCATCCTGAGGATTTGAACAATATTTGGGTATGTTCGAACTGCCAAACTGCCTTCGCCTTTCACAGTGATATGATGGATCATATAAAGGATACACGACATAAACACATAAAGAAATTTGATTTGAATACAGGTAGGCTCATTGAAGTCAGAGCAATGGTCTGATTAGATACCCTTGTTATGATTTTACTACAAAATTGCAAATCAAGACGCTTTAAAATGTGCCTAGTAGGGATGCAGATAAGCTGCAACAGTTTTGAAAGCATTTTGCTAAGGTATCATATCAGCATATTTAGTTATTATCCTTCTCGTGCTTTATTTTTCTCGCCATACCGCCTTTGTCTTTGCTAGCAGTGCAAACCCTACCATGTACGCAAAAATGACTGCAAACCCGATCCCCGGCGACCATCCTTCTAGAGTTTGAGGGACTCCCATCCCATGCTGCAATATCAGCGACGCATGGGTTGTTGGAATTGCAAAAGCCACATAGCGCAATTCTTCTGTCGGTATTATTGAAACTGGGTAAAATACTGGCGGCACGACTACAATTGCGATTCTCAAAAATGCAATAAAGGATTCAACAAACCGAGGATGAGTTGCACGAGTCGATATGAAATACCCAATACTTGACGTGGAAGCCCATACCAGCAAAAGCGTAGCTATGACAATGGCAGTGCTGTACAGAAAATTGCTGCTAGATATCACTACGAGTGCTGCCAAGATTACAAATGCTGGCAGGCCAAATAATAGCTCAGCAAGTGCAATGCCCGCCATATAGGTAAAGGAGGAGACCGGAGAAGCGACAAAGATATCCTGCATTTTGTAATCCACTTTCCAAGTTATGATATTGTTGCCTGTAGCCAGTCCGTAGCCGGCTGCAGCTGACACTAGGCTTCCTGCAAACGCCATGTGAGTATACTGGCCTCCGCCGATTACAAAGACTATGAATAAGAATGCAAATGGAATCATTGCAGTAAATGTTATCGAAGCAGGATACCTACGAAGCCACAGCAGTCCGTTTATGTGGGCGATTAGAAATGCCTGTCTTATTGGCAATGCAAAGGAAGAGGAAAAAATTCTACCACCACTCTTTTCATCACTGCCAGTTTTCACTACAGCAAGTAGTCATAGGACAAGCGTCTAATAATGTTAAGGTTTTGCCAAATAAGATATGCGTGGAGCCCGCTTCATTCCTTTTTCTGTGTTGACTTTGCCATGGAATATTGTACTAGTTCAAATGTATTAATATTATTATTCTTCTTTCTCCAGCGCTTTTTCTTGAATTTGATCGATTTGTTCTTGGGAAATTTCCTCGAACAAATTACACCAGTCTCTTCCAGAGATAATCAAATTGAATTTCTGAAGTTCTGGATGCAGACATTTTCCATTTGTTAAAATGTCTGCATTTATTGGATCAGAGGGCGAGAACCATTTACACGATAGACAATTCTCAGATTGCCACGATACTTTTTTCAAGTTGTTTGTAGCATCTGTCATTTTAATCGCCTTCTGAGTAGCGAGTCAAAGAGTTAGTATTCATTTACAAATATTAGAGTTCGCCGCAGAGTCTTAAAAATGTAATTGAATAGTTCTGTGGAGTTTCGATGTTAAATTTTGCTGCATTCTATGATGATAAGAAATAGAAAGCGTTCATTTTAGCTATTGCTCGATTTACTCACTTTAGAATTCTTCTGGTTGCGAGGAACGCCACCTAATAATACTGCCAATCCTTGTGATGATGATGATAAATAACTGCTGGTTGCTAATCTTTTTTGGTGTGTGATAACCAAGTGAAATTACTTAATGAGAGGGTCGCGGTCATAACAGGTTCTACTAAGGGGAATGGAAGAGCAATGGCAAATATCTATTCTGAACAGGGAGCCAACGTAGTTGTTACAGGAAGGGATCAAATTGAAGCTCAAAATGTTGTAAACGAGCTTTCAAAAGAGTATGGAACAAATCCTTTGGGATTGAAGATAGATGTGACATCTGCCACAGGAGTAAGGGAGATGGTCGACAAAATACGCAACAAATATGGTCGAATCGATGTGCTTGTAAATAATGCAGGCTATCCAATTAGAGATGATCTATGGGATGTAAGCTTTGATCAAATATCTGATGAAGTTTTGGAAAGGGTTTTGGATGTAGACACAAAAGGAACTTATAGATGCTGTCGCGAGGTGATGCCTCTAATGGTCGAAAAGAGACGTGGGGTTATAATCAACATTTCATCAACCCCTGCAATAAGTGGATACATAAAGGGCGCGCCTTACACTGTGGCCAAGGCCGCTAATTTGGGAATCACAAAGCATATAGCGGCTGAATTTGGAAAATATGGAATAAGATGCAATGCGATCGCCCCTGGAACTATTGCCACACAGAGGAATTGGGAAAGATTGACGACTGAGCAAAGAGTAGATATTGTATCTTCTATCCCACTTGGGAGGGCAGGCAAGCCTGAAGAAATTGCTGGTGTGGCATTAATGCTTGCATCTGATTATTGCTCTTTTGTCAGCGGTCAAACCATTGTTGTGGATGGAGGGGAAACAATACGCTAGCTCATTGATAACATTTAATTCAAAAAAGT
>JAICVG010000263.1 GCA_025935445.1 Nitrososphaera sp.
ATGTCGTTTAATAGTATAATATTTCTATTGCAAATCTTTGGCTGATCTAATCTCTTTTACTAACTTGTCTGCAAGGATCATATTCTCAAACTTGAATAGGAGGCTGTCAGGGCTATTCACAATTTTAATCATCATATAGGGATTTTCCTTCTCTACTATTAGGCCAACTGTTGATGCAGCTTGTCCTGCCACTATTCAGTAGGCCTCCGCCATTTCCATAAGTTGATTTGGCTGTCTCATGATCCTTCTAAAGGTAGTCTAGGAGATAATGATGTCTTCTGTATAAATTCTCCGTTGTTGATACTTCAACTGGATCCAGTATATGCATTATGCATTTATCATATTCTAAGATCTCCAAGAACTTGTTCACGCATCAATCCAGTCCCAGTGAAAGTGATCTCCATTCTTACGTCCACGAACACTAATATACATGAACTTGTCTTATTTGCTTGTACTTCAACTTCAAAGTACTTTTCTTCGTTTGGTTCTAAATCATAAATGTAATAGTTTGGATTACGAAATGAAATATGTATTGAATCTAATGAGTGCATCTTTACATTGAGATTTTGTAAATCATTGTCTCCAGTATTCTTAATTCGCACTGTCAACCAATGGCTTCCTCTTTCCACAGCATCTGGAGTCAACTCGTACTCAATAGGATGCTTAAGTCTTATCATACTAGACTAAGAGTGGAATCGCATCTAAGTTGAAGAGGTACATTGTCTTGCATTGTACCCATCATACTATTATAATACAATGGCGACTAGTCTAGAGTGCCTACAACTAGTCAAATGAGTAGCTTGACTGAAACAATCAGGTCAAACCTCAACAATCCTGTCAGTTCTTCTGAATTCGATTTATACAATGCCCTAGATAAAGTTCTAAGCGATGTCGGACTGTCAGTCGCTGACAGTGGAGGAAAGATCAAGTTTTATGGGAAGGATCCGATCGTCCCAAGCCCTTTTAGATTCGGATCAATGGCAGCGATCGCAATAGCCGCCAAAGCTGAAGCAGCAGCCGCCATCTGGAGATTCAGGAGTGGGGAGGGACAAGATATTTACGTCGATGTACGTAAGGCACTGCGGCGGTTTGCAGGCTTCTTCGAGAACAAATGGGAAACGATTAACGGTCATAACTCTTCATTTGCCTTCGATCCGGAAAATCCTTTCATTCATTATCCTCCTATGACTTTGTGGAATAAGACACGTGATGGACGTTGGGTAATGCCTGCCAACATCTATCCCCGAAACCGAGCTCGTGCAACCACCTTGCTCAGATGTGATGATAGCGTCAGTGCCGTTCAAAATGCAATGTTGCAGTGGCGTGCTATTGAACTAGAGACCGCCGCTGCGGAAGTAGGTCTGCCATTTTGGATGCTTCGCACCCCTGAAGAATTTATGGAAGAACTTCAATATACAGAGGTACTCTCAAGAGAGCCTCTGATTAGGGTTGAGAAGATAGGCGAGAGCGACCCGGTACCCTTCAAGCGTGGGGGTAAGACTCCTCTGGACGGGGTGCGAGCACTCGGGATGGGCCATGTTATTGCAGGATCAGGTATCGGTAGAGATCTGGCCCTTTTCGGAGCAGATGTCCTAAACATCTGGCAGCCACTCGACTGGGAATTTGATCTATTCTACTGGACATCCCATGTAGGTATGAGGTCAAGCATCCTTGATTTACATGGAAAGGCAGATCTAGAAAAATTCAATCAATTGCTGAATGATGCTGACGTATTCTTTTCGAATCGACGCCCAGGATATCAGGAGCGTTATGGACTGACAGCACATGAGTTATGTTCAAAGCATCCGGGGCTGATCCACGCAAAGGTCACGCTCTGTGGCGAGACAGGTCCATGGTCGAATCGGACTGGATATGACGAGGTTGCAGGAGCAATTACAGGGGTATTCGCATTAGAAGGTACACCTGAAAACCCACGACTGCCTCCAATCCAAATCGTATGTGACTACATAGTGGGTTGGTTTGCCTCGGTTGGCATCATGTCAGCGCTTCGCAGACGTGCAGTTGAGGGCGGAAGCTACCGCGTAGTCGTATCTCTCGTAGGAATTACTCTGTGGCTATTTTCACTCGGCCTATTTGACAAAAAATATGCGAATGCAACAGCAGGTTCGTCGGATGAACACACATATGTTGCCCCAGACCAGTTTACAGCTGAGACACCCTTAGGGCTGTATCAAGGGATGACCGAACAAGTGGTGATGTCTAAAACGCCTGGCTCATTTCGAACGGTACTCGTTCCACGCGGTTCTTCGAAACCAGAATGGCTATAAAAGTCTGAAGATGATAAAAAACAAGGTAAGGTAATAACACAAACTTTAATGGAGAGAATATAGTATACTAAATTGTCAAAAATAATTCATGTTAGTGTTGACGGTTCACTGCCTGCGAAGAAGGCTCTGGAATATGCAGCAAATCTTGAATTATTAATGAATCGACGCTCTGTCTGCATATCTTCCAGGGTTTTTTATCGTTGTTACTACATATGAATATCTGCGGACATTTTTTGAATGCTCTCACTTAGTTTTAATTAATCTAAATGACATGACAAAAACTGTGAATATGACTCCTGCACTAATCAGAAAAGTAGTTGCTCCAAGCATGTTATAGATCAGGCCACCCATTATCAGTCCGATTATACTTGCTAAACTTGCAAAACTATTCGCAACTCCTTGAACTGTACCTTGATTAAGAGTTCCTGCACGTTTTGAGAGTATCGACATTACAGGTGGCCACATCAAGCCATTACCAACTGCAAACAAAACTGCAGCCCCATAAATTAAGGCAATATCTTGTGACAAATATAATATGAAATTTGTGCCCAAAATCGCACTACCAATTATCACTAATTGTTCTTCTGAGAATTTCTTTAATGCCTTACGTAGAATTGGACCTTGTACCAAAACCATAATGCCGCTTAATACTGCATAAAATATTCCCATTTGTGTTACTGTCCATCCTAAACCATCTACAGCATGAATCGGAAAGGAAGTGTAAAAGATATTGAAACCAAGAAAAATAAGAAAATATAATACAAGTAAGAATGAAATGTGTTTTAGTTTGAAAACAT
>JAICVG010000233.1 GCA_025935445.1 Nitrososphaera sp.
ACAGCGATGATAGTCGCAAGAGCCATCGCAGCAACTAACGTCTTGCTTTCCATCATATCTTTATTCTTAAGTAGAGCAGAAAGAACAAAGATATATATTTTGCTCCGACACGTCAGTCGTCGAATTTTCTAGTTTTATCAATGCTAATTAGTAATACATGCAAAGCTAGACTAGTACAAGCACTTGGCTGCAGAGGAGGAGGAGAAGGAGGGTGCAGTTTCAGACAAGCTGGCTCTCTATAACATAGAGGAGATAGGACCGGCCACAGAGAAGCGCCTCAGAGAGGCCGGTTTTAGATCGATCCGAGACCTTCTCGTAAGAGGTCCTGTGGAAATTTCAGAATCCACAGGAATGGAGATGGATGAATCAGTCGAGATATGCAATAAGGCTAGAGTGATGCTCGAAGATTTAGGAATGATCGACAAAAGCTTTGTCACCGCAACGAGCCTCTACAACAAGCATAAGGATCGCATATCCACAGGCTCCAAAAGCTTTGATGACCTGTTGGGTGGTGGTATCGAAACAAAGGCTGTGACGGAGGTCTACGGAGAATTTGGAACTGGCAAAACTCAGCTTTGCCACACATTATGCCTGATGGTGCAGCAGCCAGCGTCTGAAGGCGGACTTGCTGCAAAGGCGATCTACATCGACACCGAACACACATTTCGTCCAGAAAGAATAGTTTCTATTGCGCAAGTGCGAGGGTTTGATTCGCAAAAGGCGCTTGAAAATGTAATTGTCGCCAAGGCGTACAACAGTGCACATCAAGAGCTTATCGTCGATGAAGCTGGTTCTGTAATTGAAGACAACAATGCCAGGCTAATAATTGTTGACTCCGCAGTTGCACACTATCGTGCAGAGTTCATTGGCCGGGCAACACTATCTGAGCGACAGCAGCGTCTGAACAGGTTCATGCACATATTAGTTAGAATAGCAGAGACATACGAGGTAGCCGTCGTGGTTACAAACCAGATTCAGGCGTCGCCGGATGCTTACTTTGGAGACACGGTCAGGCCTGTAGGAGGCCATGTACTAGCCCATACCAGCACGTACAGGATATACCTGAAGCGCTCCGGCAAGAATCGCATTGCAAGGATGGTTGACAGCCCCTACCACGCAGAGCGCGAAATTCTATTTACCTTGTCAGATAGCGGTATTTCAGATGTCAGCGAAGCTAGATAATATTAAATTAAGGCTTATGGCACTGAACTGCCATGCCACACTCGCATGGTAGTAGGGTAAAGGCTCGCTCAATCCTAACTAAGTCCAATGTGGTTAGGGGCGTCTCATACCTACTTTACGATTACAAGGTTGGAGACAAGGTTGTTGTCGATGTTGATCCAAGGGAGCACAACACGACACCTAACCGGAGATTCCATGGCAAGATAGGAGTCATTGAAGAAGTTGGAAGGCGCACATTAAAAGTCTCGGTCATGATTGGCGATAAGAAAAAGATACTGCAGACTAGATTCAATCACATCAAGCTGCTTGCAGGTCCTCCAGCAATGTCACGATCAGCAACTACACCAGCAGAAGAAGGTGTCAGAAACAAATGACAGAGATAATCAAGAAAGAAATAGTAACTCTGCCACAGGTAAAGGAAATCCTCGAATCCGTCAAGCCCGATGACATGGACCAGATCCAAAGGTGGACTGCCGACTATGTTAAGAAGTTTGCGAAGGTTGAGTCCCAAAAGGCACAAACGATGACACGCCAGCTAATAGAGCAGTGTGACCTAACAGAGGAAGAAGCGGTTGAAATAGTCAACATCATGCCAACCTCACTTGAAGAGCTGAGAGCATTTACCTTTGGATGGAAGAAGCTAATCCTTACTGACACGCTTGGAAAGATACTAAATATTCTAAAGGCAGAAGATACTCAAAGTTAAATATTCACTCTCCCGTAATAGGGCTTGAACATTGTCAGGACAACAACCACCACCGACACCAGCACCATCTACGCAGGATGCTACTACTACTGCTGCTGGGCACTTTAGCCAGGGAGAGCATGGCCAACCTAGGAAATATGAAGAGTACGCCTACGTTCTTGACTTTACACCAAGGGGCAAATCCATAACAGTTAGGGGCAGAGAAGGTGTCATAATCCAGGCCATAGGAGAAGAACGGCTGACCCTGCTAGAGCTCTTGGGAATTCCAAATACCACAGTCGAGATAGGCGAGCGCCTTTACATAGGGCGGGAAGGCCGTGAGAAGGTGTCAAGTGTACTTGGCAGGCTAGAATACACTGCTATTTCACAGGCTGCAAAGAACGAGCTAGCAAATATAATAGAAAAAGTAGTGGTTGCCAATGAAAAGCGCTTTGTCAATTACATCAACAATGCACAGCCGATAACCCCGAGGATACATGCGCTAGAGCTCATCCCTGGTATAGGTAAGACCTATATGATGACGATAATTAAGGAAAGAGACAAGAAAAAGTTTGAAAACTTTTCAGATCTTCAGACTAGAGTAGGGCTAAGGGATCCTGCCAAGCTCATATCCAAGAGAATAATCGAAGAAATAATGGGACAGGCCAGAATGAACCTTTTCGTAAGAAAATAATTGCCAAGAAACAATATTACAAGAGCACTTGGTCAACATATGCTTGTTGACAGGCGAATCCTTGCCAAGATAACCTCTGCTGCCTACATTGGTAAAGACGAAATTGTTCTTGAGGCAGGGACCGGTCAAGGGATTCTTACGGCAGAGCTGTGCAAATATGCCAAACAAGTAATTTCATATGAAATCGACATCAAACTATATAGAAAGGTCCAAGAGCAGCTCTTGTCGCAGTTTAAGAACTTAGAGCTAGTAAACGCCGACCTTTTCAAAACTAAGGACCCACATTTCTTTGATGTCTTTATTTCGAACCTTCCATATTCGCGGAGCAGAGATGCCATTGAATGGTTATCTACACAAGAATTTGACAGGGCAATACTAATGGTGCAGGAAGAGTTTGCAGATAAGCTCGCCGCAAGGCCAGGTAGCAAGAACTATAGGGCAATATCTGCACTTGCAGCTCATTGCTTTGCTATCGAAAAATTGTTCAAAGTTAGAAGGGAATCATTTGAGCCGCAACCTAAGGTAGAATCCTCAATCATCAGGATTATTCCTATCAACGCTATTACAAGAGAGGGGATAAGAAATATCAACCTCCTCTTCTCAAGGCGTAACAAGAAGGCGTCATCTGTTGCTGCCGAGAGGGGCATTATTATTGATGCGAACTATGGAAGCAAAAAGATAGATGAACTTGAACCAAGGCATCTTGTCCGAATTGCTGAGTTGATATCATTATCAAATGTACGCTCCATCTGACGATACATTTCTTCTGGCAGATTGCATCAGACAATATAGCGGCATGCGGGCTCTTGAGATAGGAGTAGGATCAGGACTCTTGTTAGATATACTTGAAAAGAACTTTGTCTACGTCGCCGGCTCTGATATTGACCTACAGGCGTTGCAACATTGCAAGCAGCAGAAGATATCATCAGCGCATGTCTTACTCGTATGCTGCGACGCCGGATCGGCA
>JAICVG010000151.1 GCA_025935445.1 Nitrososphaera sp.
AGCAGCGGCTGGCCGTATTTTACAACATAGGCTTCGCAGCAATCTATTTGCGATATAAGGTGTATGAAGTAGTTTTTGGATGTCAGATTCTTGATAGTTGCGTTCATTTTGGAGATTATCATGAGATTGAGAAGATTCCTTACAAAATCGTCGGCGTAGCCGGGAAACTCCCCGAAATCATAAAGAATCTCCTCTACGACCAAGACAGTAACCATCCTATACCCTGCACATTAGAATTTTTCTTGCACTAAATGCTACAGATGAGGTATTATATATGTGTCAACGCCACCGTTAGTTGCATATATTAAACGTCTCGTCAGAAGCCAGCTTATTGACTGAGCGGTTCATATTCGTACCTTCAGCCGGTCAGATAGCTATGAGTAACATTGGCAGATTTATGAAAAAGCACAGCATATCCAACTGGTGTCAGCTGATTGAGAAGGCAAACAGCGATATCGAGTGGTATTGGAATGCGGTCAACGAAGACCTTGGCATCAAGTGGTTCCGAAAATATGATAAGACTTACGACTCACAGACAGGCATACCTTGGACAAAATGGTTCTTAAATGGCAAATGCAACATTGTTGTCAATGCAATTGACAGGCACGTCAAAAAGCAGCCGGATAAAGTCGCATACATTTTTGCAAATGAGCAAGGTTCAAAGAAAATCACTTACCGTGAGCTTGATGAGCAAGTGAGCAGGCTAGCAGATGCGCTGACAACAGCTGGCGTCAAAAAAGGTGATGTCATTGCCATTTACCTCCCTATGATCCCAGAGGCATTTTATGCGATCTTCGCATGCTCCAAGATCGGGGCTGTCCACACTACAATCTTTTCAGGATTTAGCGCGCATGCACTCCACTCCCGCCTTGTTGATTCCAAGGCAAAGTTGCTTATCACCACCGACGCGGCCAGGCGGCGAGGCAAGGAGATTAATCTTGCAAGCCAGTGGCAAAAGGCAGTACAATGCACAAACGTCTCCAGAATAGTGACGATCGGCGGCAATTATAGCGACTTTGTCAAAAATGCGGGCAGGGCCAAGACGGTGGTGATGGATTCAGAAGACCCGCTGTTTATCTTGTATACATCGGGTACGACCGGCCATCCAAAGGGCACGCTGCAGGTGCATGGCGGCTTTACCATTGTTGCAGCCCAGCAGGCGGCATATCTAATCGATATGAATCCTGAAGATGTTTTATTCTGGTATGCAGACATCGGATGGATAACAGGGCAGGTGTGGGTAGTATACGGAAGCCCGATAATAGGTGGGACTGCCCTTGTATATGACGATGCTCTAGACTACCCCACAACTGATACATGGTGCAGGCTGATTGAAGACCACAAGGTAAGCATCTTTGGAGCTGCCCCTACTGCAATTAGACTCTTTATGAAAAACAATGTGCAGGCTAGCAGGTTCGATTTTCAGGCACTTAGAGTTTTGGCTGCAACGGGGGAGCCAATAAACTCCGAAGCCTGGACTTGGTATTTTGAAAATGTAGGAAAAAAACGCTGTCCCTTGATCAACTTATCAGGGGGAACAGAGATCGGAGGCGCAATACTGAGTGTGCTGCCAGTCATGCCACTTAAGCCCTGCACAGTAGGATGTCCTGTCCCCGGCTTTGATGCCGATATCTTTGATGATATGGGCAAGAGAGTAAGTCAAGGATACTTAGTAATCAAAAAGCCATGGCCCTCCATGACACGTGGGCTCTTAGATGACCCCAGCAGATTTCTCGATACTTACTGGTCAAAGTACAAGGATGTATGGTATCACGGTGACCTAGTGCTCGTCAATTCCGATGGCCTATGGTACATTCAAGGCCGCGCAGACGATGTCATAAAGGTGGCAGGTCATAGAATTGGGGCTGCAGAAGTTGAGGCAGGTGCCGCATCTCATCCGGCGGTAGTAGAAGTGATTGCAGTCGGCAGACCAGATGAATTAAAAGGTGAGGCACTAGTTGTGTACATCGTTGTAAAGGATGGTTACAAGGCGGACAACATCTTGGTAGACGAGATCATCACACGAGTCGAAGAATCGATAGGAAGATTTGCTCGCCCTCAAGAGGTGAGAATAGTGGCCGAGCTGCCAAAGACTAGTACAGGTAAGCTAGTGAGGAGGCTTGTTAAAGCAAAAATTACTGGAGGCAATATTACCGACCAGGACTTGTCGGCAGTTGAAAACCCTTGGTCGCTTGAGGGCATTTAATAAGTTATTTCTATATGTTTTCGCTTATCAATTTCAATGGATGGAACCCATATCTGCAAGGAAATATCTAATCTACATGACAACATTGTCAGCGCCGAGATAGTTGAAAAGGGCGTCACCATTGCTGCACATGTGAAGTCAGGCACACTTCCAAAACTGGAAAGACTCTTTGCCCAGACGGAACTTTATATGAATACTCTACAGGCAAATACAGAGCATCTGGGCAGACCACATTATTTGATGGCACATAACGACAGCATGGATCTCTTTTTCTTTCCAATAGTTATCAATGGTAGAAAAATGGTCCTAGTTGTAAGGACTTCTGTTCCATACGCCCATGAGGAAATAGTTAATAAATTGAGAGAATATGTTGGCAAGCTAAGACCAAAATATCACTAGCCTACAGATTATTGTAATGGACGCGGACGCAGAGAAGTTAAAGAGCAATATAAGTGGCAGGATATTATTCCTATCGATGGTCCGTTTACCGCAGCTCTCATTAGATGCAGCAGAAGAGCTTTTCGCAATTTTCTGGCGACTATAACCAAGTCTGTCAACTATGGCGCAACAGTAAAATAGACATAGAAAAGACAAGCATGGGAATCTCGCATGTGTCATAGAGGATTCCTAGGCTACTGATGGTGGGATAGATTTAGTATCCATATAATTGCTCCATAAATGATTGTGATACCCAGGCACCAAGCTTGCATATATGTTTCTTATATTACACTTTGCCTAGAGAGATATCTGGAACTTGTGTGGGGGAAAGCCCGACCTTATAATGCAACAAGGAAGCTTTATTTTGTCAAACTATCGAGTAGCACGTATACACTGAATGCATACTCATGATGAGAATGACACAAAGAAAAAGAGTTTCGAGCTTCCAGGCAGTAGAGCTCATTATGCTCCATCGCTTTCATTTACGATTAATCACATGCGGCTTGAGATAGAGCCTCACCTCCAGAGGCATACGATTAGTTGCGAGCAAAGGCTGTCGATTGTAACTCTGCAGGACACTGACACCATAGAGCTTGATGCAGCTGAACTCGAGATAAAGCTGGTCTCTGCAGCAGGCAGGCTTGATTTTCGTAGTCTTGATGACAAGCTTGTAGTTAAACTAGGCGGAACTCTAAAGGAAAGGAGTAAAATCGAACTCTATATTTCATATACTGCCAAGCCGCGCAAGGGTTTCTATTTTGTCGGGCCTGATAAGTATTACCCTGAGAAACACCAGGAGGCATGGACACAGAGCGAAACCACTGAAGCAAGGTATTGGTTCCCTTGCATCGATCACCCACGGGTCAAGTTTTCAAGCGAAATTTCAGTTATAGTCCCAATAGGATTTACGGCAATTTCAAACGGCGTATTGCTAAAGGTGGAGAACCAGAATAAAAAGCAGATCTACCACTGGTCTGAAACAAACCCACACCCATCCTATCTTACATCAGTAGTTGTCGGCAAGTACGTTGAGATGAAGGATGGCAAGAACTTGTATTACTATGTCCCGCCGGAAAAAAGGCAAGACGCGCCCAGATCATTTGAACATACTCCTGAAATTATCAGGTTCTATGAAGAATACCTTGGCACAAACTATCCTTATGATAAATATTCACAGGTGACAGTCCAGGATTTCGTTTATGGCGGTATGGAAAATACCAGTTGTACTACGCTAACGCTGGATACACTTCATGACGAAAAAGCCCACCTTGACTTTACAAGCGATTATCTTATATCTCATGAGCTTGCACACCAATGGTTTGGTGACCTTGTCACATGCAGTGATTGGCAACATATCTGGCTCAATGAAGGATTTGCTACCTACTGTGAGGCACTCTACTGGGAGGCAAGCAAAGGCAAGGACGAGTTCCAGTATTATATTATGCAGACTGCTGACGACTATCTTGAAGAGGCCAGAACCAGATATACTAGGCCCATTGTAACAAAAGTATACAAACACCCTGAGGACCTCTTTGATAGACACACCTATGAAAAGGGAGGGTGCGTGCTCCACATGATGCGCCACCTCGTTGGAGACAAATACTTCAGAAGGTCGCTTAGAACATATTTGCAACGCTTTGCCAACGGCAATGCCGAGACGGATGATCTGCGAAAAGTGTTTGAACTTGAAACGGGTCAGAGCCTGCAGCAGTTCTTTGACCAATGGATTTTTAGAGAGGGCCATCCTGAGCTCAAGGTCGACTTTTATCATGATAACAATATTGTAGAGATCAAAGTCAAACAGTCACAGGCAGGTGAGCATTTTGAGTTCCCGCTTGAAGTAGAGATGGCTTTTGCAAATAGCCATAAGAAAATATATACATTCAACGTCCGGGATAGAGAGAGTATCTTCCAAATCCCTGTTGACAA
>JAICVG010000173.1 GCA_025935445.1 Nitrososphaera sp.
ACCATTCATCACTTTTCAACTTATATTTTTGACTATTGCATCTATGGATATGGAACAGGAACGAAAAAAGGTCGAATTCTTGAGCGAGGGTAACAAAATAGTTGGCAACTTGTTCAGACCTGATAATTTCAAGGAAGGCGATAGATTGGCTGCCGTTGTTATGGCTGGCCCGATGACAGGAGTCAAGGAACAGGCAGCTGGCCTGTGGGCTGATCGTCTTGCCAAAGCGGGTTTTGTTACTCTAGCCTTTGACCATCGGAATTTTGGCGAAAGTGAAGGGACTCCAAGGCAACACGAAGACCCTGCTAAGAAAATTGAGGATTTAAAAAATGCATCAAGTTTTCTGGCTTCTCTGCCCGAAGTGGATGCGTCGAAAATAGGAGCCTGCGGCATATCGATGGGAGGAGGGTATGTACTCCAATTGGCAGCTTGGGATAGAAGGATAAAGGCAGTATCAATAGTAGCTTCAGGTCTTAACCTTGGGGACACCTTTCTGGAGATGATGGGCAAAGAGGCTCTTGTTAAACGGCTTGAAGACCTGAATGCTTTTAGGCAAAAACACTACGACACCGGTGAAGTGCAATACATTCCGGCAGTGGCAACGGGAGGGAAGCCTGCTGCAATGACAGGGGATGAACCTTTTGAATATTATGGAACTTCACGTTCATGGAGCCCTGGATGGGTCAATCGCTATACTACTGAATCCATTGAAAATTTGATGTCATTTAACGCGGTTCCTCATGCCCATCATGTCGCACCTACGCCGCTACTAGTCATCCACGGGAAAAATGATAGATATTGCTTGCCAAAATTTGCACAGGAAGTATATGACAAAGCGGGCGAACCAAAAGAAATCATGTGGGTAGATGTCCCTAACCACATTGATCTCTATGATGTCGAAAAATACGTTGGACCTGCTGTTAACAAAATAGTTGAATGGTTCAATAAATATCTGAAAGGAAAGTCTAGGCTAAGGGAGGAACTGACTGCATAAACGTATCTCAAGTTGAACAAGCTGAAATCTGCAACAAGTGTTGTTGAAATATTGTTGTTGTTATTATTATTACAATTTGACATTGGTAACGCTAAATGAAGGTGTGGATCCCTCTGGGCCCATATTTTCTATAATAATATTAACAGTCCACAAATGACCCCGCCCTTGCAGTCAGCCGGCCTGCATTGATTGGATAGTATTATTTTCTTATTGCTTTCTAGTTTTTATTAGTTAACTTCAACATTTTACATTACGTACATCTTTCACGTTTACATATAAGTATTGATAATAATTAGATTATAAGGACATAAAGGTTGCAAAACATGAATCTGCCCGTAATAGAAGTTTCCTCTATTAGCTTGAATAACTCTGTATCCCATGATATTATCATCATGAGTGTGCATTCATACCATAACGAACAGCAGCGCAAGACTCGTAAAAATACATTAAAGATTGTCATCATCACTGCAGCAATAGGGGCAGTTGCAGCTATTGGCGCATTCTTGTTTGATGCTTTATGGCTATTTGGATGGTAAGATCTGAAATTACAAAAAGATAAGCAAACACTCTGCTCTATCCCTTTTCTCTAATCCGCAATGCACTGAAATTTCTTATCTGGCCTATAGCGAGCCTAATACATCTCAATTTATCAATCGATGGCGACTAGCTCGATTATAACCTTGTGTCTATCATGATTCATACTATGATAAGTACGATATTTTTATAGGTTGAAGCAGAAAAAATCCATTATTCCTTGGACAAACAAGATAATGAGGTTTTCTCTAATGCTCAGAAGGTGCTAAATGATAGTATTAATTGTGATGGCGAATATACCAGATCCTATCATCGACCTTGTTCTCAAGGACAGTGGAATTGGCATATTGCTATTATTATTCTTCGGAATTATTGCTATTGGTAACTCGTGTATATCGACGCCAAGCGGACCCCTATGGTACAGTTATGGCCGGTTCTGGTAATTTGAAGAGATAAAACTGCTTGATCTAGGCAAAATCTTCCTTAAAGTTACTATCACCGTAGGCAGGATAATGTCGATGATATCAAGCTGTAATGCATCTAAAGTTAGCATGATATATGCTTGCGGTCTGTTGCCACCCTGAATCTTTTATATCATCCATAAATGGTATGTTGCCATGTAAAAAACAAAAATGACATCAATCATTTTTAGCAAGAGGTTTCCATTGAGGCCAGTAAACTTCACATCCGGGGTCTCGATATTCCTCTTTGCAATGCTCTATGGATTGATAGAACATATGCTACTTGCAAGTCCTATAGGACTAGGTGTGCTAGTTTACCCTATGAATATCCATATTGTTTACCAGCTTTACTTTTATCATGTCATAATGATGCTTTTGGCCATTCTGATATCGTTTAACCCTTTTTTTGACAAGCTGGTTTTTAGAACAACCAAGGTTGTAAAGCTGCAGGGTCTTTTGTGGGGCACAGGCAATATACTAAATTTCATATGGCTTGAAGATGTGTTTTACTTTGCTCTTTTTGGTGAATGGCCAAAAGACGTAATGACACCCCTCAGCCTCTCATTTTATGGTATAGTATGGTGGTATCCTGTACTTTTTGGAATCGCGATTTTCCTGTATTACCTTACAGCAAGGAGCATAAGGAAAATGACACCTTCAAAAACGCTAGTGGTTGATGATGACATTTCTTAATTATCTTGAAAACAAGGTGTGTGTAGTGTAGTTATTTTGAGCAAGAAAAAAACTGCCTTAATATCGCTATCAGTAATTGTGTCACTGGCAATAGTAATAGTAGTAGTGACATCTCTTCCATCGACACCATTTTTCCAACCCAGGTCTGGCCAACTGCAAAATGATGATGAAGCAGAGAAGAGTAGGGTAGCTACTAATAATAGTAGCAGCAGCAACCAAACTGCAGCCACCACCACCATAATGCCAACAACAATCGATATTGTATCTACAACATCAGCATTTCCTTTTGTTCAGAGATGGGTTGCTCAGTATGAAAATCAGCAGCTTGCAACATCAGGTAATGTAAATGTAGACTATTTGACAGATAGAGAAATAATTGTAGCTGAAGGAGGTAGTGATCGCAGTGATTTAGCAATAGTTGGGGCTCCCGATGAGAACAATAACAACATCCTGTACGTTCCGGTGAGTGCTCAAGCTGTCGCCATAGTCTACAATATTCCAAGCTTTCCGGATATACCGTCAGGTCTGAGACTCAATTCTACCACGTTATTTCTCATATTGAACGGTAGCATCTCTCGGTGGGATGATGCAGCTATCAAAAACTTGAATCCGAGTCTGAACCTTCCAGATGAAAGAATAGTTGTAGTGCATAGCGGTGACGATAACAACAACAGTAGTAGTAGCGCTAGCTCTCTGGTGCTGCTTAATCAGTATCTTGGCCTCCCGAGTTTAAGCTGGCCAAAAAACGATAGCATAGCTGCTTCAGGACCAGCCGAGCTTGCGGAGATGGTTAGAAAAATACCGTATTCTGTAGGGTATGTAGATTTTTCATATGCGGTACAGACTAGAATGACATATGCCGCAATTGGAGATGCTAATGGAGATTACATTGTTCCTTCTACGCAATCCATAGGTAGGGCTGTAGATGTTGCCCTTCAATTCCACAATTCTAGCACAGATCGATCATCATCCCAACAACAACAACTTCCTCCTACTATAAACGCAAGCAGGCTTGTAAATGGCTCCTACCCCATTGTTGGATTCTATTACGCCGGTTTATTGACTAACGATGATAAAGAGGGGAGAGATGATGTAGCAACGCTGGACTTTGTAAATTGGATAATCTCAGAAGGAGGGGGACAGCAGACTCTACTAGAGGTCCAGTATCCGCCAATATACCCCGGCAACAATAAACAATTGGCAACCTACACAAAGACAACAATGGATACAATCTCTAACTAATTGGTGAGGTAAATGCTGCATTTCTTTTTACGAATTAGAAATGGTAGTAGGCAAAATTGTGCAGCGATTGGATGCAGGTTAAGATGAAACACATTTTCTCACTTTATTTGCGGCTCATCCTGGACCAGTAGATCTGGCGCTCCCTGTTCCGATGATGGATGGCAACGCCTTAGGGCGCGATAGTACAACATGTTGTATGTGGAATTCTAATCCTGACGCCCTCTTTCCGATAGCATTGTGTCTAAATTGTCAAGGTTTTTCTGTCGGACCCTTCTGCTCCAACGTTGCAGAAACCTTTTGGCTCCTATACGTCTACTAAGACCAGCAAGAATCTCATTTTCGGAGCGATAT
>JAICVG010000109.1 GCA_025935445.1 Nitrososphaera sp.
AGACGCTGTTGCGTCTGAGATGAGTATGACATCGTATCCATTATTGAATGCATCTCTCAAAGATGCCTCTACGCATATCGAGGTGTCTATTCCACAGAACACTAGAGTATCGATTCCAATACTTTTCAGCCAAACGCCAATTTCAGTGTCTTGAAACGCAGAATCTCGTCGCTTGATGACGACGTGATCCATTGGAGTTGGCTTGATTTCATCGACAATATCTGCATCCCAAGTGCTTATTACGCAGATTGGCTTTGTGCGTATTCTCTCTTCTCTTGACTTTGGCAGTATTCTGTGGGTGTTTGTTAAAAGATCTATGCCAGATTTTTCCCTTACGGCCTGAGTGTAAAATATTGGTATATTGACGCTCCTGCAAAGCCTGATGAGTTCTGAAATGTGTGGGATAGTATGCTGATAGCGGTAAACATCCATGCCAAGTTGATCGTACGATCCACCTTTGCTTACAAAGCCGTTTTGAACATCTATTACCATAAGCGCGGGATTAACATTATGTCCTTGAACGTTGATAATTGTCATCTAGGGGATAGAAGCGCGGACTGAATTAATAAATTTGAAGTAACTCTATTCACCACCAGCAGTAGTAACAACGTCAATATTATACGATGAGTCGACAAGAAATTCCGGCCTTGCTCCCTGCCAGCCCTTTAATGTGACGAGGATTTTCCTGTTGTAGGGGTCGATTGAGGATTGGAATCTTCCTTTGCCGTTTACGCTCTGTTCAAAGGCAAAATGAGTATACTCTTTCAATAGTGACCCTGCTACCTGAGGTTTGAATGAGACTTTGTTCTCAAGTATGTCCAATTTCATGCCAAGCATCATTTCGCGCAAGGCGTAGGTATACATGCTAACAGACCACGCCTGCAAGATGCATGAATTGAAAGGATCCGGTTTGTCTCCTCTGTATGTTTCTGCAAACATGCCGTTTTCAGCTAAAATGCGCTCTGCCATGCAATTGATATAGTAGAGTGCCTGCTCGCTCCTTCCAGCCTTGGCCTCAGCTAACGCTGCCCACCCCGTAACAAGCGGCCAGACTGCGCCATCGTGATAGAGGGCAGGATGATATTTACGGTCTAGGCTGCTGAGAGTTCGGACACCCCAACCTGTTGTCAAGTCCTCTTGTTCAATTCTTTCAAGTACAGATGTTGTCTTGTGGGGATCTTTGACTGCATCTGTGAGCAAAAGCACAAGCGCGTTTGGCCTTATGCTTGGGTCTTTGGAGCCATCCCTTCTTATTGTATCATAATAAAATTTTGCCTCTTCGTTCCAGTATTCATTATTGATTTTAAGCGCTAGTCGCTCTGCATTTTGCTTCCACCTCTTGTGATTGTAACTATCCCCAACTATGCTTGCTAACTCGCTTCCGATCTTCAAGCTTTCGTAAAATAATGCCTGAACATCGTTTGCACTCTTCCGCCTGTCTATATGATCCATCCAAGTTGAATCGCGGATAGGCAGCTTTTCTGCAGTGCCGGTGAAGCCGTGGTCAATCAAGCCGTCCCCGTCTATGTCTTTGAGAAGCCCACAATCAATGAGTGCTTCAATTGACTCCCATCTTCTTTGCAGATACCCCACGTCACCCGTTGCCAGAACGTATTCCCTTATCGCCCAAGGAAAGAGAAATGTTGAATCAGCAGAGCCATAGGTAGTAGTGTGCAAAAAAGCCCTGCCACTTATTATCATTGGAAGCTCACCAGCGACAGCACCTTTGGTAGTCTTTTTCGCTTGATGGTTGAAGAAATTGTCAATAACTGAGCGGGCAAAGCGGTAATCACCAAGGGCAAGGTAGCCCCGTAGCGACCAGCCAGTATCCCTTGCCCAATAGTTTGGAAAGCGTGGAAGCCCAGCGCATATCCCTTCTCCAAGGCCATCATACTCTGCTTTTAGATATTGCAAGCTAGTCTTGGCCTTTTCATACGCTCTCAGTAATTTTGATATCTGAAGATTTTGCTTCTTTTCTGAGGAGGGGGATCTGATTGTAAGCGTCGATGATGAGTATCTTTTGAAAGTGTTTTCAGTTTCCTGCACAAGCCTACTGTAGTTATCTCTCAGGAAGCAAAATTCTTTTAGACAATCGTGGGCATTTGAAAAGCTGCCTACTCCTACAAGCGCAAGTTCAATGGTTTTGCCTTCTTCAAGCTCTACATCATACGATAGCTCAAGGTCGTTGTCAAATGAGTCTGTCAAGATCTTGCTTGGTCTTATGTTTTTTGGCATGATACCTATGGTTCCAAAATACTGCCTCTTGGCTTTCTCGGTATCTCCAGCAGAGCTTATCTGCAAGCAGTTCTCTCGCATGTTGAACTTGGTGATGTTGCTCTGTGAGATGGCTGCAAGCCCATAGCTTGTTATGTTGCCATCTATTAGAAAATGAAAGCGGACTTTATTTGGTACCGTTCTTTTGGCTGGTCTCAGATCATGGTCAGTATGAGGTCTCATACTCATCTTTATTTCCATTATGAATCCCCTATTTTCAAAGGGCACACATAATCTCCTCTGGACGTGCAGGCCACCCAAATCGTGGTGTGTGGTAAGAACTCCGTGTTCGTGCCTAGAGGACAAGGCAAAATTTGGAAGGCGCTTACGCACACCCTTGTCCATAGATACTTCGACTATTATCCTTCCAAAGGACCTTGCGGGAGGTACGTACAGTCCGCCATTGTCATACCGTACGCCCATCCACGTCCAGTTAGCAGAAAGTGACCCATTTGAAGAGCACACAATGTAAGCCTTTTTCCCTGATAGCACAAGGGGGCTCGTAAAATTCTTAAACATTGTATCTCCTCTCGAAACTGCAAGATCGAGATATGCCATCGAATCAGGAGTAATGTGGATACTATCCTTCTGATATCCAGAGATGTAGTCTGTGAATGTAAATGGAATGGTTATATCCTCAAAGCCTTCAAGCCTGCTCATTATCAGTATTTTGTGTTTGACCTTATCATCTAGGCCCTCTTCTTTAATTATCAAGAATCTTGCACTTTGGTATGGTTTGAATGAAATAGGCCTGCTTTCAGAAAGTGTGGCCGCATTGACCACTTCGTCAGAAGTTGCGATAAAGATACAGTTTCTCTTAACAGGCATCTCATCGATGTAAATGTCAAGTGAAATGACATTACCGCCAAGCGGAACTGGAGGATTCAAAAGCGAAAAGATAAATCCATGCTGCTTGTCCTCTTCACCATTTACTACTATTACGTTTTTGAGGCTGCCTTGCACATAGGATAGCGAAGTGTGGGTATTGTCAAGTGTCCTTGTTATATTCTATCCACCTTTGATGATGTAACACCATCTATAGATCCGACAGAAATGTTATCGCAGACCATAATAATATAATTTTGAAAAAAGCCTTGTGTAATCGAACTACATTTTTCGTCTCCCAATAGTTGAGCATAACACAACATGTACAATGGGGTCAAAAAAGCCAATCATCCTTACTATACTCCTTCCTCTCTTTTCTCTTCTGCGCTTTTGGCCTCTATAGGAACATTCTACGGGAATATTACAGAGAAATTGTACAGCTCCCCCTCCTCCTCAAAGAAGAGCAATTGGAAGGTGCGGTTTGGGGGTCGGCGCTAGTATATAAGAGAATTTTTGGTTGTTAGAGCCTTAAACTATGTGTGTTTAAATTGTGTGTGTATCTATCATGGATTGGAGGATATCATAAGCCCTTGTGAACTGCTACTCTTGTGAAATGCATGTCTTAAAATCTTGCAGAAAGCACAGATAGGTGATTTGAGCTGTTTCATCTGCTCCAATCCTCAACTACTATATTCATTGCTCCATCGTCTACCAGATTGCCATTAGTTGAACTTACAAATCCAACATATCCAAGATGGTTATCACCTATTACAGCAATTGTGCAATAATTGGGAATGAATGGATTAGGTAAGTCGCATTTGTTGTCGCCATTTGCATCATTTAAGATAGATATTTCTTTTGTAACATCTATGTCTTGGTAATTTCTAGGTAGAGATACTCCTTGCTCTGCTCCATTTAGGCCAAGAGCTGTTTCTCCTCCTTCATAATAAGGATAAGGTTCTTCCAACGCGTTGTCTTGTGTGTCAAACAAATTATAAAATCTGATTACCTGGCTCTCTATGCTCTGTCCATACACCTTCTCTCCAGGATCATCTGCGTCTGAAGTGTTCGTGGATACTTGTTCATCATCCACAGCTGCGCCCATTAAATGAATCGATTCAATGTTGAAATTCCTACTACTGTTCCACCCTTGGTTATCATTCAAGTCTTGTAAAGCACTAAGAACCACTTTAGCTCCTAGCGAATGTGCAATAATCCTAACGTCAGTATCTGGGCACGTACTCTTGTAATCAAATAGAAAATGAGCAAGTTTCGGGCCATTACCTTGAGCTATTTTTTAGCAATTGACCAGCCAATTCCATTGGCTGTAATAGTGGTATTTGAATCCCAGCTAAAACCGATAACTGGAATTGAGTAGTTATTAACCGCTAGTGACATTCTTGCTCTATCAAATATTCCTGTCTCACTCTCCAAATTAGCTGAAAAACTTCCCATTCCAGTCCAGACACCGTGAGCATAGATGGCAGCCTCTTTAGGACAAGATGTACCAGGTTGCAATCCCGGAATATCTGATGCGTCATAATCTGTTCCATTGTGTCCACTCCTCAGTTCTCCAGTGTCAAGGCTAAAATGGCTACGAGTAGAAACTAATGGAGAAATCTGAGCATCTGCCATATTGTTCTGTGATTGGATGCATATGAGCAAAACAATAGAAACAATAAAAACAATAACAAAAATTGAATAATAACAATAATCCCTTAGCTCAACTGATGCCATTGTTATGCTAATGCAATTTAATGCTTTAAGATTGATGATACAATAGTCCGAACTTCAATTATGTTTATTATATCTTAGATCTCTGTTAAAATTGTAGCTCTAGCTCTTGAATGATTTCCTAATGGGCCTCGAGAATCGTGAAAACCTTCAGAATTGAGACTCGAAGGGTCGGTGACACAGAATCGAAAATTAGGCCCAGTTATTTGACATCTCTATTTGTCAATTATAGATTGTTGTTGTTGTTGATATGGCAGTGTTCTGTGGGTCATGTCTTCCTCGTTATTCAAAATGAACCAACGGCGCGTCGATGCTGAAGCGGGCTGCTATATCAGCCATGATGCACCGGCGAACAACCCACTTGTGTTGTTCGGGTATGGGACTAAGGCTGGCTGGCAGGTGCAGTCCATGTGCAAGCTCCTGCCCGTCGCTCACTCTTGTCGCAGAGCGTTCTTGAATGTAGCCAAGCACTCTGACGCAAGGTATATTGCTGCAGCAAACATAGTATTGCACAAGCACCGTTCTGCCAAGCTTCTTAAGTTCCATGCGGCTATATCCTGCTTCATATGACGATTGCCTCCTTTTGTAAGAG
>JAICVG010000137.1 GCA_025935445.1 Nitrososphaera sp.
AAACAGCACAGCTGTACTGCAAGATACTCCTGTTACGATAATGATCCAAAACGGTATACTGGCTGTAGGATTTGGAAACGCGACTCAGGCTACTGATCTCTTCGGAGGGATTCCGATACTTGGATTTGAACAATAGGGGACGGGCAAAGTTACGTTTAGGGGTTTAAGTCTAGGCCTAACATCTATGAATTCAGATCTTAAAGCTGGGTTCATTAGGCTGCTCAGGTCATTTGATGATAACCCTGATGACGTCGTCCAGATAACAAGAGCATTTGGACTTGCAACCAAGGCTCATAGGGGACAACATTCTGTGGATAAATATGAACACTATATTGGTCATTCCCTGAGAGTTGCGCTCATTCTGGCCGAAGAGCTCAAGATACATGATACTGATCTTGTATGCGCTGCGCTATTGCATGATGCACGGATACCTGAAGACGATCTAAAAGAGTTTGGAGAGCGCGTATATTCAACATTGAGCGCTATTGATTCATGGGCCAAAGAAAAGGCCTCAGAGAAATACTTTGCCAGCATGACGAAGGCGTCCAAGGATACCCGGTACATCAAACTGGCAGAGCGGCTAGATGATATCCGAAGCATGAAGGGACAGAGTTTCAAGGATAAGGTGACAAGATACAAAGAAGAGACTCAAAAATATGTAGTCCCGATTGCGATTGCAACTGACGATAAGCTGGCATTCAAACTCTCACTCGCGCTTTATGAACTAAAATGATGGGCGGGGCACGCATTTGCCATCTGGCCCTTCTTTATGTTTTCTCCAGTGCTTGCCGCACCCAATGAGCCTGTGCTCTGTGCATCCACAGATAGGGCAACTCCTTATCTTCTCTTCTCTTTCTTTCATACCTCAACATATAATTACACAGGTATTATTTGAGGTTAAGGTCAGAGGAAGTACTTCCCTGTTTGTATAAATCGGCTACCTGTAAAGCGGGTTTAATCAGAAGAGTAGGAAAATAGATGCTCTGTTATTTCTATGACGTCCTCCCATGCATTTAAGACTATACCTTCAACCCATATCATTCCAGTGTTGCCCAAAGCTCCAAAACAATAGTTGTTGTTTTTATTTTTATACAGAATCGATCAAGGGATTTAGGCTTCCATAGTTCTTGCTTAGAAGAAGCCTTTTTTACCTTATACCTGCTCTATCGAGCCGTAAAAGAAAAGATCTTGAGATAGGTAAATGCTCCTCTCTCTTCTTGTTGCTCTTCTTTGATTGCTTGATTCGTTAAAATGGATACAGTTAGTCTGCACCTAGTCAAAATATATATCAACTAGAGCGGGTGGTATACTAGCGATGGTAGCCGCCTGCACATGGCTAGTTGTGGTGTCTTTGTTTACTGTCATGAACTATTACTTGATTTTAGTGCCCTGGGTTTAATAGCTCTTGTTATAGTTGTCGTACTTCTTCGTGGTAGTGCTGCAGCAGAGGTAGTTGAAAGGCGTCTAATATCTCGTGATTCTGCGACTGCTGTTTATCTAGGATACCTCCTCTCTAGCTACAGCACTCCTAAGTGCTAATCACGAGCTTGTTCATTTCAGGGCTTGGGTTAACGGCAACTCATCTAATATCCATTAGCGTTTTAGCATGGTCTAAGATCTGCTGCTGATATTCTTCATCTAGTTCTTGTTGCCGTGTAGTAGGAAGCGCAGATACAGTACTACTAAGTTAATACTTTTTATCTGTAGCCTGTTAACGCCTATAGCAGGTACATTATGCCGCCTGAAACAAGTGTCACAAATTCCACGCCGGCAAGCTCTTTTGCCCTTGCTACTACTGCATTGAGCCATAGGCTGTCTATGCCCTGGCTCCAGATCGTGACCTTTTTGTAGTGTTTCTGCATCCCGTGGAAAAAACCAATGCAATCCTCCACTGTGCTGTTAGGATATTTCTGGCCCATTTCTTCAACCACCGTTTTGGCCTCCGCTGGCAAATACAGGATTGTAAGCGTTGGAAATGGGATTGCAGCCGAAGATGACAAAGAGGGATCATCGTCCAACATTTTATCTCAACTACCAGATGGCGCTTATATCATGATTTCGAAAACAGATTTGTATATTGTAGTCTTATAGAATATTATATCGTATACTTACAGCTAAACTTTTATCAAAAAAATTGAACTGCTTTGCTCACTACATTTTTTACACCATTTTTATATACATGTATCTCTTCTGCGTGTGTTGACCTGCAGAATTCCACTCTTGGAACTACTTACCAATAAGTTTTTGGCAATCCATATTAGTGCAATCCGCGCTTTAGTGGACTGCAATCACGATCATTCTCTGATTGGGAAGCGCTGATCAACAGGCCGGTGTACCTATCAGATCTCAAGAAAATAGGTTTCCTTCGAAAAACTCTCCCCGATCATGCGGTGGTGGTCAAGAAGGGGTTACTAAGTGTCTCAAGCTATCTAATACCAAATGCATTTTCCGAATCTGTTGACCAGAAAGGGATCCGGGCCAGGATCATGGCCTATGAAGCCGGCTAAACTACTCATATGTAAAGATGAAGAGGCTTGCAATTTACAGTCATGTAGCCAAGTCTACCGTCTGGGAGCTGATCATCTACGATCGGCTACAGACTCTACGTCATAGCACCACAAGGAACAGGCTTGCTGCCGAAATTGTGTTTGTTTCCTACGGCATGCTGTTGATGTTGTCTGGCTACAAGGCAAACATCGAGAGCTGCAACCTGATTTAAGATCGGATTGCTTCTTACCCAACGAAAGGAAAAGGCGGGAGTATCTATTTTGGAGTCGCAAGATTCATTATGCAAAAAAAGAGGCTAGATGTCAGCATACATTGAAAACTCATGCGGATGAGGTCTCACCGCCAACTCTACATGTTCCTTTTCCTCATGCTCTATTATTCTATCTACGATCTCACTGTCAAATATCGGTTTTAAGAATACATTATCACTTCTAAGCTCCTCATATGCTTCTCTCAAGCTTGCTGGCAGTTGCGTTATCCCAAGCTGGCGCCTCCTCTCTGAGGTCATCCTAAAGATATCCTCATTCACTGGGTCACTTATGTCCTTTTTCTTTTTGATGCCATCGAGGCCACTTGCAAGAATGGCTGAAAACGCAAGGTAGGGATTACATGAAGGATCAGGAGCTCTAAACTCGATGCGCTTTAGGTGAGCAAACTTGGTTCCTTTGTAATGCGCTGGGATCCTGATTATTGCAGATCGATTGCCGGTACTCCATGCCACATACACTGGAGCCTCGTAGCCAGGCACAAGCCTCCTGTAAGAGTTAGTAGTAGGCGCTACGATTCCCGCAAGTGCTCGAGCATGTTCTAATATGCCTCCACAAAAATAGCGCGCAGTCTGCGACATTTCTGCGTATTCGTCAGCAGAGTCATAGAATAGGTTCTTGCCCTTATTCCAAAGGCTGACATTAACATGCATGCCGGAGCCATTGTCGAGCGCTATCGGCTTTGGCATCATCGTCGCAATCATGTTTTGTTTTTTGGCAATATTCTTGACAATATACTTGTAACTTTGAACGGCATCGGCAGCATTAACCAAGGTATCAAATCGAATGTCAATCTCGCACTGACCGGCAGTCGCTACTTCATGGTGATGAGCATCGCAGACTATGCCGAAATTATTCGTAAGTACATCAACGCATTCGTTTCGGTATTCCATGAGGGTGTCGCCTGGCGCGCTTGGAAGGTACCCCTCCTTGAGCCTAAGCGCATAGCCCACACTGTCGGTAGACCAAGGTGCTTCTCTTGATGTGATGTGGTAGCTCTGACCTTGGTATGGAGTCATAGTGTTAACCTCAAGCTTATCGAAGACAAAGAATTCAACTTCTGGCCCCCAGTAAGAAGTGTCAAAGCCTTGATCTATAAGATACCTTTCTGCTTTTTTTGCAATACCGCGGGGGTCTCGTGGAAATATCTCACGTTTGCTTCCTCCGCTCAAAATATCGCATATCAGCCTTGCAGTAGGCGTCCCAATCCAAGGAACGGTGGCATATGTAGCCGAATCAGGCCTTATAATAAGATCAGATTCGTGTATTTCTGTAAAGCCGCGTATTGAAGACCCATCAAGCTTTGGAAGGCCATCAGTGAAATCCTGGATCCGGAACATCTTGGAGTCTATCGTAGTGTGGTGGAACCGGCCAAAAAGCCCGGTGAACTGCAAATCGAGGAACTTGATATTGTCTTCTTTGAGCCTCCGCATGACTTGTTCAGCACTAAATGTTAATGGCTCAATCCTGCCGTCAACCAATTTATAAGGCAACTGAAATATCCCAACAGTAGGCACTAAAATCCTATAATTTAAGGCTTAGTGAGCCAAATGTCAACAACAGCTGGGCAACAAAACAGCAATGAAATGGACGCCGAGAATAGCGGTAGCCTTGCACTCAAAGATGTCTACAAGATGTTAGAAAAAGAAATTGAAACACCCACGCTTCAGTCAATAGAGCCAGACACTTTCCAGAAAATAGCAGAGGCGCTAGGCAACCTGAAGGGTCAGGCCTATGAAGGTGTCGAACAAAAGGTAAGGGATAGGATGGTCGAGATGCTTGCGACTTTGTCATCTCTTATGATAGAGACAAGACGGGCCAAGATTAGCTCGGGAGACGAGCCTCTGGACTATTCAAAGCTAACTGATGAGGAAAAATATATCCTTGATGGCAAAAGGGAATTAAACAAAAGAATAGACGAAGTTATGACTGCCTTGGTCAAAGGTAGGCCAAAGGTGCTTGAGTCGATATCTGCAAGGCTGCGCTCAAAACAAATAGTGGTCAGATTCCTCAAACCAATAGAAGCATTTGTTGGAA
>JAICVG010000119.1 GCA_025935445.1 Nitrososphaera sp.
AAACAAGTATATCATTTTGGACCAGACTGCCTTTTATCCAAGGGGCGGAGGACAGGAGCCAGATACTGGACAAATTGAGGATATCAAGGTTGTAGAAGTTACAAAGCAGGCCGATGTGGTAGTGCACAAGATTGAAGGAGGAGGAGGTAGGATACCTGCAAAGGAACAAACGGTACATGGAACAGTAAATGCCAGACGGCGCGATCTTATTACCAAGCACCATACAGCAACCCATGTCCTCAACTCTTCTTCTAGAAATGCGCTTGGCTCCTGGGTGTGGCAGAACTCTGCATTCAAGGAAGAAGGTTACGGCAGGCTCGATATCACTCACCATTCCGCACTTACAAGAGAAGAAGTAAAAAAGATCGAACGTATGGCAAACTGGGTAATCCGAGAAAATCAGCCAGTCATAATCAAGACCTATGATCGTGGAGATGCCGAGCAGCAGTTCTCTTTTCGCATCTATCAGGGCGGTGTCGTTCCTACAAGCAACGTTAGAATAGTCAATATCAATGGATGGGATATTGAAGCCTGTGGTGGAACGCACGTAAAAACGACAGGTGAAATCGGGCTAGTCAAGATAGTTAAATCCGAGCGAATCCAAGACGGCGTCGTCAGGCTAGAGTTTGTCGCCGGCGAGGCGGCTGTCAGCTATATGCAACAGCTAGATAGCCAACTTGCATCCATAGCACAGATGCTAGGCTCAAGCAGAGAAAAAGTTATCCAGTCCTTTGACAAGGCTATGCAAGATGCAGAAGCTGCAAAGAAAAAGCTACGAGCTATGCTAAGGGTCGTCTCAGGGCCCATCGCAAAGAGCATTTCAGAGCAAGCCAAAAGGCTTGATTCGGGCATACACTTGTATACCACATATGACGAAGAGCTAGATGACGAGTACCATATTGCTATTGGAGAAAAGGCAATCGAGCTTGATAAACACTTAGTTTATCTTGCCCTTCTTTCAAAGGGTCAAGGCATTAGAGTTATAGTATTTGCGGGGGAAGCTGCATGCAAGAAGGTGAAAGCCGGCGCAATTGCAAAGCAGGTATCCGGCAAGCTAGGTGGGTCCGGTGGTGGGGACAATCGCTTTGGGCAGGGCGGAGGCAAATCAAAAGACATGATAAAGGAAGCGCTGCTATTAGCTGAAGAGGTAGCAAGGTAACTGTGAGTGCCCGTATAGACTGGAATTCGATAGAGAGCAAGTGGATCGAGAGGTGGGAGAAGCAAAGGATCTTTGAGTCAGACCCCGACAGCAGCAAAGAAAAATACTTTGTGACAGTCGCCTACCCTTATCCAAACTCGCCCCAACATATTGGCCACGGTCGGACGTACACGCTTGCTGACACACATGCTCGCTATATGAGGATGAAGGACTACAACGTGCTTTTCCCTATGGGCTTCCACTACACCGGCACCCCAATCCTTGGCATGTCGCGAAGAGTTGCAGCCAATGACGCTGAGCTGATGGAAACGTTTCGCACGATTTACAAGCTATCTGACGATGTCATAGCAACATTTGTCGAGCCAGTCAAGATAGCAAGCTACTTCCACCACGAAATCAAGAGAGGTATGAAGGAGATGGGTTACTCTATTGACTGGAGGCGCGAATTTACCACCATTGACAGGATATATTCAAAGTTCATCTCGTGGCAGTTTAGGACTCTTCAAAAAAAAGGATTGATAGTGCAGGGTTCCCACCCAGTTGGATGGTGTCCACGTGACCAGAACCCTGTTAGCCAGCACGATACGATAGGGGACGTAGAGCCAGATTTCAATGAATACACTGTAATCAAGTTTAAGTTTGGTCGTGGTGATGGCGGCGGCGATCTTGTTATCTTGCCAGCCGCAACGCTCAGGCCAGAGACACTCTTCGGAGTGACTAACATATGGGTCAACTCCGACGTTGACTATGTGCAGGCTCAAGTTGATGGCCAAAAGTGGATAATCAGCAAGGAAGCAGCAAGAAAGCTAGAGTTTCTTAACCACAAGGTCGAGATCATAAAAACAGTCAAGGGTAGCGAAATGATAGGATGGAATGCTACCAACCCTCTCAATAACACTTCTGTCCCGATATATCCTGCGACTTTTGTTGAAGCCGATAGCGGTACCGGAATTGTAATGTCAGTGCCAGCACACGCACCATATGACTACCAGGCCCTTGAAGCTCTAAAATCAGACAAAAAACTTCAACGAATATTTCATATTTCAGTTGACGATGACAACGTTCGCCCGATCAAAATAATCGAGTCTGAAGCGTATGTTAGTGGCATACCAGCTGCTGAAGCAATCAAGCAGGCCGTTGATTTTAGCCAGAATAATAATAATAATAATAATAATGACGACGATAAGCGACTGGAGAAAGCGACAAGCAATCTTTACTCCCATGAATTCTACAAAGGTACAATGATGCAAAATACCGGCAGGTTTGCGGGCATGGCAGTTGTTGCAGCAAAGAACGAGATCAAGCAGGATCTCTTGCAGTCAGGTTGGGCAGAAACAACATATGAGCTTGTCAACAAGCCAGTAAAGTGCAGGTGTGGAGCTGAATGTGTGGTCAAATTGCTGAGCGACCAGTGGTTCCTAAACTACAAGGACAGAGAATGGAAGGAACTGGCACACAGATGCCTAAACAATATGGATATCTTGCCTCAGGACATCAGGCAGGAATTTGATTATGTGATTGACTGGTTGCGCGAGCGGGCCTGCGCAAGAAAATCAGGTCTTGGAACAAAATTGCCTTGGGATAAGGAGTGGATAATTGAGAGCCTATCAGATTCGGTCATTTACATGGCGTACTATGTTATTGCAAAATATGTCAACAGCAAAGCTATAAGCGATGACAACGACAACATCAGTGATGCATTCTTTGACTATGTCCTGCTTGGAGATGGTAGCGCAGATCAAGTTACCAAAGAATGCAACTTGTCTGCACACACCGTAGAACAGATAAGAAACGAATTCACCTATTTTTATCCTGTAGACTCCCGCCACTCAGGGCGCGACCTTGTCCCAAATCACCTCACGTTCTTTATCTTCAACCACGTAGCTATTTTTGATAAGAAAAACTGGCCACGGCAAATAGTGGTCAACGGCTCAGTTCTGATGGAGGGCAAGAAGATGAGCAAGTCGCTTGGCAATATCATTCCTCTTCGAGACGCGATCAGACAATATGGAGCAGACACAATTAGGCTTGCAATACTAGTCTCGGCTGAAATACTTCAAGACGCCGACTTTTCCTTTGATACTGTTCGAGGAATTAGGTTGAAACTTCTTGGCATTTTTGAAATGGCTGAAAAGTGCAGGAGCAGGCCCCATCAAGCGACTGGGCAAGATCAGGATCATGATCAGCAGCAGCAGCAACAACAACAAGGGCTGTTGATGCTGGAAGATAAATGGCTTGTCAGCCGGCTCCACCGCACGATAGCAGAGACATCAGCATCAATGGATAGATTAAGGATAAGAGAAGCGATATACTATACTCTATATTCACTTGACCGAGACTTGCAATGGTATCTGAAACGGGCTGCTGCTAGGAAACGCGAAAATATAACTGGAATGCTTACTGAGTTTATCAACCTTCAAGTCAGAATGCTTGCGCCATTTGCGCCATTTACAGCAGAGGAAGTGTGGGAACTCATGGGTAACAGGCAATCAATAACCACAGCAGGATGGCCCGTGGTGAAGAAAGAAAAGATAGACATATTAGCAGAAGAATCTGAGTTTCTCATCTCTAGCCTGCTTGAAGATGTCCAAAACATAGTCAGGGTCACCAAGATAACACCTAGTAAGATTGTAATCTATGTTTCAGCTGCCTGGAAGGTACAAGTGTACAATGCAATACTTGCAAACATACTGGAAGGCAAGATCAACTTTGGCCAAATAATGAAACAGCTGATCGCAAACCCGGAAACTGCAAAAGCCAAGAATGACCCTAAGATGGTGCAAAAAATGATAGAAGACATTCTGTCGGCGCCTCTTGAGGCAAGGAACCGGCGGCTCAAGCTGATAGGGTTTAATGAGGTAACCACAATACAGGATGCTCAGTCATTACTGTCAGATGAGATCAACAAAGCAGAGATAATCGTCTATTCCGAAGAAGACCCCACAAAATATGACCCAAAATCAAGGGCAAAGTCTGCAAGGCCTTTTAAACCTGCCATTTACATTCAATGATTTCTCTATTTATTATTTAGTGCACATCGTCCCTTTTTTTTAATTACATCTGGTCTGCAGAAGTGGCTTTGAATCTCTCATGCACTGCCCGAAATATAGTAGGAACATATTGGAAAAAAACTATTGAAGATTCTTGTCCTTGGTACCATCAATTTTATTACTCTAATACAGGAGCGATGTTATCATTATCACAATACTAACAATAAAACTGTAAGCAAACTGTAAGCAAAAACAGAAACTCATTTATCACTCTCAAATTGCAAAATAAGGAGGCAAGGAATGTCTAAGATGTCCAACATCTAGCTTCCAAGCATTATTGTGTGCCAAAATTGACTGATTAATATTAAAAACAGGCAACTCGAAAATCCACTCGGCAGTATATGTCAGTTTATGACAGTATTTTTGCTTATCAATAAACGTAAACAAAATCTCGGCTATTGAATTCCAAAGTGTAAACAGTCTAAAATATCAAAAATATAGTAGTCCTGCATCATTGACCTTTAAGATCATCTTACTCCATAGAAAAGAGATAATCTAGTTAATAGACTAATGTTTCATCTTATTTTCGTGGCATTATGGTTGAATATTTGTAACTCAAAGCAAAAGGTCTAAAAGCAATGGTTGCCTAATAACAACCTAGGGTCCAGGAAAGACAATTTATGGCCAGATAATATTGGAAAATTTTCGATATATGGTTCTGTTGACCTACTATGGAAGCAGTGCATGCGATATCGACTTTTTCATGTATGTACGGATGGACCATCAAAATCCTCATTGTTACTTCGAAAACTATGGTTTATAGTTATTGTAGCTAGACTGCTATATTGACTGTTAAAACATCTATCCATATACCTCTACAGATAGTCAGATTCCTTAAACACTTTCTAGTACTATAGAACAAAGTCCAATACAAATAAGAATTCTCTAAAAGCTTAACATATCAAGAGTGTGTTTGAATCGGCATGTGAGCCTCTAAGCTCATTTAGTGGCTCACGTGATCGCATCCTCGCCAGCTGATCCCAATTGAGACCAGCTGGCGGGTTTTGTTACCGGTTCGAGACT
>JAICVG010000134.1 GCA_025935445.1 Nitrososphaera sp.
CAACCATTGCGAGAACAATTGAAAAAAGGCTGGATGCAGGAATGCAGTACTGATGAGTTGTGTTCTTTTTCACAGGAAAGAACGGCAAAAGGTGGCGAAAGTGATGAAATAGAAGTTACAGAATTCGACAAGTTCGACAATAGAAAAAAGGTTATGACTGAAGTCGTACTGGCATACACATTTGAAGGTTAAGAATACCATTACACTAATACGCTAAGTAGGTCTTGATGCGATTTTTAACATAGATGATGGGCAATTGTAAAATGATATCACATGGGAATAAAGTATGTGTAGGGCCTATTATCTCAGGAAAAAAACAAAGCAACAACTACTGTTTGAATACTATAATCTAGTCTAAGAACCTTGTACTTAAACTGGTAAATAGTTTTTGTCTGAACCTATAGACATTATGGTCAGTGAAGGAGAGGAAAAATCTACTACCGTATCAACATCTGACACAGAAATGGATGAAGATAAAACTAAAGGATATGGCACCACTAGGCATGGAAGCCATCTAACAAAAACCAGCGAGGGTGTTGCTGAATCTGAAGATGTTGAGGGCAAAAAAACTTAAACTTTCACAAATAATTTTTTTGTCATTTAGCTTACATCACTTAATTAGCCGTAAAATTGGCTTTTGCTTGATGTATTTCTGATTTATGATATTATAATTTCTCTTATTCGCTCGCATTCCTGAGTACACTTAGTGTCACATACTTGCTCCTATTTCCCCAAAGAAAGAATTTTCATCTGCTACTTCTTGACACTACTTCTTGACACTGCGTTTCTACTAAGTGGTGCAGGTTAATATAGTAGTCGAAGATATATTTTTGGCGTTCGAATCTGTTAAAAGTGAAGCCAAATCTCATATGTTAATTTTATTGGTTCATTCCTATTGCTTAAGTTAGATCTCGCGGAATCATTTATTGAAATGAACAACCAAATTATCATAATGAGGAGAATATTATAGGTTACGTTACTTCTTCTTACCATAACCGCCGAGTTTCTGACTTTAGCAGCACCAAATGCTTTCGGTCAACATGTCATGTTTGGCAGTATTGATAAAGGCAGCAGTGGTGATTCTGCATCGGATACAACAAGCAATAACAATACGACAGACTTACAATATTATCATCATCAGCACCACAACATGTACTAACGACAGTAGCTCTGTGCCTTCTGGCAATATGACTGAAACCATCCCAATGATAACAGTTCTTATGTAATCAATTCAACTTATATTGTTCCCAGAGACCTCGATGAGGACGAATCTATGAGAAGGGGAATGTCCTATACAATATTCCGCTAAGGTTTTGACAGGAATTTTTCCAAGTGATTTCTTGCCTTTGAGTATCATGATGTAGATCATTATTGCCAGCAATACGGCCAGCTTTAAGCACCTTCCAACAGGTCATAATTTACATAATTACCTAATCGCCCTGTACGGGTTTGTGCTCAAAGAGTCGAGATTCTATTTTTACTCATTGTCTATGAACTCATCGGGTGATGGTGGCTCTGGATTAAGGCCTTTCCTCTTTCGCACGTCTGCAACTAGTGGCCTAAATATCGAATTTGGAACCGCCTGCCACGACTTGAAAAATGTGTTCCACATAGCCTTGCCTGCAGTTGCTCCCCTCATCTTTTCTGACAGATCAAATGTCTCAGATGCGGGTATTTCACCCTGCATGATTGCAATAATGCCCTTTTGCTCGACATTTAGTAATTTGCCCCTTTTGCTGGAAAGCACGCTTGATACTTGGCCTATCAGGTCCTGGGGGCATTTGACTTCTATACCAAGTATTGGCTCTAGCAGCACAGGGTCAGCGATCAACATTGCACCAAGCATCGACCTCCTTGTGGCCGGCATCAGCTGAGCAAGACCCCTGTGGGCAGGGTCTTCGTGAGGGACGAAATGATGTAGAACAAATTTGATTCCCCTTACCGCTTCATGGGCAATAGGCCCGTTGTGTATAACATCATCAAACCCTGATCGTATAGAATCCATGGACTCGTGAAGGAACTGAACACCCTTTGTCTCGTCTACTAGCATGTTGCCGCTGATGTCGATTGCTGCAACACTCCTTGCTTCATCCGTCCCCCATCCCCTCTCGCGCAATATCCTGGCCATCTCCTTTTTGTCCATATCTTCCTTGAGCTTACCAGTCCTTATCATATCAAGGACGTCGTCTGGCAGCGCCTCGACGCGCATGAATATCTTGTTGTGCTTGTTTGGAGACTTGCTCATTATCGGGCCTGCCTTTGCCCTTATCGTCTCACGGTAGTTGATCAGAGGCTGGGTCGTAACGATGTCAAGACCTACCTCCTGCAAAAGTGAAGTAGCGATTTCTAGGTGAAGCACACCCATACCGGCCATCAGGGTTTCGCCTGTCTCTTCGTTTATCTTTACTATAAGGTTAGGGTCTTCTACTGTCAGCCTGCGCAGCGCCTCGACTAGCTTGGGCAGGTCCTTGGGGTGCTTTGGCTCTACTGCAATAGTGACCACAGGCTCTGAGACATATTTGATGGATTCAAATGCAACTGATCCCTTCACGGTCGAAAGGGTTTCGCCCGCAACTGCGTAGTCGAGCCCAAGCAGCGCCGGAATGTTGCCTGCCGGCAGAAAGCTCACAATCTCTCGTGTGTTGCCCATATAGATGTTGACAGACTGGACCTTGCCTGCCCTCTTTGCGTCTACCAGATAGACTTCGTCACCGTCCTTGATAGTGCCGGAGTAAAGCCTCCCAGTAGCGACTCTACCAGCTTGCGGATCGACATTAATCGTAGTCACCATCATGAGTGCAGGTCCCTTTTCGTTACATTCCACTAGGGCCTTGCCAATGTCAGAGTTGAGCTCGCCAGGCCAAATCTTGGGGATCCTGTATCTTTGTGCAACATGAGGCGGCGGGTGGTGCTCTACAACCATTCCAAGCACTGCGTCTGACAGCGGTGCTCTTTCTGCAAGTGCCTTGATGGCATTTGGATCGTTGCTCATGTAAGCGTCATAAACATCCTTGAACTTGATACCCTTCTTTTGGGCCATCTTGAAGTTAAATCCCCATCTGTCTTTGGCAGAGCCAAAGGCTACGCTATTTCCCTGAATACTTACCTTCCACTTTTCCTTGATTTCCGGCTCGGCGTAAATGTCAATCAGCTGGTTAAAGTGGTTGATGATATTGATCAGCCACCTTTGCATCTCATCCGGATTCAGCTTCAACTCCTTGACGAGTCTGTCTATCTTGTTAATGTAAAGCACAGGCCGTACACGCTCTTCTAGGGCCTGCCTTGTAACAGTCTCTGTCTGAGTCATGATGCCTTCTACGGAATCGGAAACCACGACCACTCCATCAATAGCACGAAGCGCACGGGTTACCCTGCCAGTAAAGTCAATGTGACCGGGGGTGTCTATCATGTTAATAACATATTCCTTGCCTTCCATTTCGTAAAATAGCGTGACATTTGCTCCTCTAATTGTCATTTGGCGGTTCTGCTCAAGCTTCATAGAGTCAAGCGCCAGAGCCTGACCTGCTACAGATGGAGAAATGATGCCCGATGCTGCCAGCAGGCTATCACTCATGGTTGTCTTACCGTGGTCAACGTGGGCAATGACCCCAAAGTTGCGTATCTGATCCTTATTACCAATTATTCTCAAAATATCTTGAGTTGACTTAAACTTTGGCATATGATCAAGCCAAAAAAGTTTGGCGCAGGATTATTAAATGTTGTTCCAGCCAAGAGACCAACAGATTCCACGGTTTAATAGTGACAAAAGCGACCAAAGAAATGACAAATGGTTATAACTCTTGGCCATACACCAGATGCAGATGACGCTTTCATGTTCTATGCACTTGCATCCAGTAAGCTCAGATCCATCTTTGTGATTAAGCATGTCATACAGGATATTGAAACATTGAACCGACGTGCTCTGAAACATGAACTGGACGTGACTGCGGTGTCAGCTCATGCCTATGCCCATCTAAAGGATTACGTCATACTGAGGAGTGGAGGCAGCTTTGGGCTCAATTACGGCCCAATCGTCATAACAAGAAAGGAAAACATGATGTCTCCAGCTCAATTGGAAAATGCAACAATCGCAATTCCTGGCAAACTCACTTCAGCCAACCTGCTCTTGAAACTGGCAATTGGCAAATTCAAAGAAAAAGTGGTACCGTTTGAGACAGTACCGGATGCCGTAGCCAGAGGAAATGCAGACGCCGGGCTTGTCATACACGAGGCCCAAATAGCATATGACAAGACCAAATTTGCCAGCGCCCTCGACCTTGGCCATTGGTGGTCCAAGAATACTGGCAACCTGCCTGTGCCGCTTGGCATCAACGTTGCAAGTACCCGAACTATGAGCATAGCTCAAATAAAGGAATTCAGTAACCTGTTTACAAAATCTATCAAGTACGGCCTTGATAACATTGACGCTGCGCTTGAATATGCGATGCAGTTTGGCAGAGGACAGCCAAAAGAAACGATAAGAAAATTTGTCAAGATGTATGTTAACAACTTAACGCTAGATATGGGACACGAAGGCAAGAAAGCACTTGATGAAATGTTTGAAATGGCACAGGCTCGAAAAATACTAGAGTCAGATGTCCAAATCAAAGTCGTGTAATATCTCTTCAACTGAAGCCCTAAGCAAACTTTTGTTTACGGTGAGATATATTGTCGCTGTTACATTATCTTGATCCTTTTGCCAGGTGAATGGTTGGGAACATCTTGTTATTTGCTTTTGTGCTTATTATGTTAAGGTGCATATCTCAAGAGCAGGGGTGAATATGGGGGCAGAATCTGCAACAGTTCACATGGACTTTAAAGCCATGTTGTCCATAATGTAGCGGTGATTAGA
>JAICVG010000152.1 GCA_025935445.1 Nitrososphaera sp.
CAGAAATTTACCCAATTTTCAGCAAGAAGAGATATTTATCACCTAATTAGGGGACGTTAATCAAGAGACGCATACAAGAGACAGATGCCATATTGCTTATTAAGAAAAGAAGAGAAAAAGGAGCCCTTTTCACTATCTGTCTAAGTACTCTAAAGTATTAGCATAGACTTAAACGAATGGCAGATCCATGCGACCTGGTAATAGTATCTAAGCAAACTAGACAAGATTATTATTATTACTCGATTTCTTGCATGGGCGTGCGGCGTTGTTTGTTATTCCTCGATTTCCTTTTTGAGTTTGTTTAGAGCATTTAATACCTACTTATTGTATTGTTGCAAGTTTGGGCGGAAATAATGTTTTGTAAATACGGGTATTAGGTATGTGCCCTTGAAGCAAGTCGATAATTTCACTTTCTATTCCCGCATACTGTCGAAGATATGGAGAGAATATTTTACGAGAATAATGCATATTCATCTTTAACTTCTTGGATCTTACAACAAAATACATCACCTTCATGTAGTTACAAGGCGACACAGTATTCCTAGCAATGTCCAAGAACTCTGGAGTTACTAAGCTGATATAGACTGCTTTTGTTCTGCGGATAAATAATTAGGAAAGTCTAAAATGCTCCAAAGTCCGTGTTGATGCTTGATGCTTGATAGTAAGTCTTAAAATGCTCAGAAGAGTCTCTTTGTTTGATTAACCTAATAGCATCAAAAGACTCATTTGTCCTCAGTCCCGTCAAGGTACAAAACAAAAATACGTTGCTATATGGCAGTGGAAGCTCTTCCCGCATTTGTCTGAGCCATTGCAGCATTGTATCCAAACTTGTGGAGAATCATCACCATAACAGCGTTCGAATATCTCTAAACTCCCCTTACCTGAAGACCACTTTAGATTATACTTTCGTTTCAGACTGACCCATGTCGTATTATGGCACCCCAAAAACTTGGATAGACACGCGTGATTTCGTGACATGAAGCCTTTTCTCTGGTGATAATTGTAGCAGGCTTTGAGCATTACCTGTTTCAAGGACAGTGTCGAATTGCTTTGCATAACGTATTCTACTATTGGCGCTCTTTTGGTTCATGCTTTGGAGCGGGAATCTGCGAAAGTCTTCTTCTTCTTCATAGGTCAGCAGTGGCACGCCCTGCTCCTTACAAGGGGACTAAAAGTTGGAAAAGGCATTATTCAATAGAAGTTAAAACATTCTAGGCAAACTGTTCGCTGTATGCATCGCGGAGATGGTGAATGCAAGGGCACCTTTGTTCTAGAACAAGTAAATGTAAGTGATGATGATGATCCTTCGCCAAATAATAAGACGACTTCAAAGAATTTAGTAATCGGCCACATGGCCAGTGAGATTAAAATAATGGCATAATTTCAAAGACTCTGCGTATGGCAAAGGTAATGGTCGGCAAAGTTTCAGACATTGGCGAAGGCAAGATGGCTCATCTCACGGTGGGAGGCAAGGAGATACTTTTAGCAAACGTAGGAGGTCAGTACTATGCTACAGGCAACACCTGCAGTCATGCTGGCGCGGAGCTTCATGAAGGCGAGCTAAGTGGAAAAGAGTTAATCTGTCCATGGCATCGTGCCAAGTGGGATGTCACCACGGGCAATCTAATATGGTTCCCACAAAAGCTGCGGAAACTTGGCAACTATAAGGTGACGATTGAAAATGATACAATGTATGTAGAGATATAGCTTGCATTTACATTTCTATTTTCAACTACGATGGCAGGTTTAAGTTGCAACTTTCAATGGCTCATCTTGAGGCATAGTAGTAGTACGATCTCATAGAAACCGCTAACATTATGATGATGATTATTATTATTGCATTACCTAACACTAACAGCAAGCAAACCCTTGTTCTGCTATAGCTTATGTGGGCTTATCATATCCTCAGTCTATAGTGTTGGAAGATATTACAGGTCTATTGGCCGTAGACTTGGCTGCTTGGTGTGCGCAGTAATAATGCGTACTAGAGTCTTTATCTTGCTGATAGTGTCAAATGCAGCTTTACATCTTTATTTATAGTAATATCTTGATCTTACCCGATTAACATTCTGCAGAACAGCACGTGCACCGTTATACTTCTATCATACTTCTATCATACTCTAAACGGTAACTAGACTTAGTACACCGCATACATGCACGCTGTTGCTGAGCTCAAAGCTTACTCTTATTAGAGGACGAAAATCAAGTGATATATACAGTTGGAACTAGGCGACTTCCTATCATCCCTACCAGGATCAGTGCTCAGAGGGGAGAGGGTATCGCTTACTGATAATGTCACCAGGAAGATATTCAATTTTGCCAAATTAAGAAAGAGAGATATATTCTGCCACCTTGGCTGCGGAGAAGGCAACGCTGTAGCAATTGCGGCTAAAGAATTTGGTGTCAAAAAATCTGTCGGTATAGAGATTGATAAATCTTTAGCTGACAACGCTCGCAGGAACATTGCCGACATCAAAAATGCTTACATAATTAATACAGACATACGCAAGGCCGATATTTCTGACGCAACAATTTTGCTGTTCTGGTTCAGTGACTCAGACTTTGTCGAAGCTATGACAAAACGATTCAGCAAAGAGCTGAAGGATGGTGTAAGGATAATAACTATATGGGCTCCCCTTGGTATGACGCTTCCAGACAAAGTGGAATTTCCATTCTTTGTTAATAAAAAACCATTCAAACGTGCAAGGTCTATACAGCAGCAGATAAGGTCGATCTATGGAACTGATTGCATCGACTTTACTGCATCATGGCTCCTTGCAGAAAGATATATTGATGCGCTTGAAGTCACACCGAACGAGTACAGGCGGTTTGTCAATATATTGCAGAGCATGGTGATATGGATAAACGCTTGGAACATGAATGTTGCATGCGAAGATGAAGTTCCACCGCCGGTGCAGACATACATTGGAATACTCAAAACATTCTTTAACATAGATATGTCCAGCATGATACAAAAATAGCTCCTTGTGTTATCTAACAAAATGGACAAGCTACTAATACAGAAAAATATGGTAGGATTCTAGCGCTACCAATAACTGAGATACCATTATCTCAATGCGCATGTAATTTCATACGCGTAAACCTTCTTTTCTGTTCCATCACTCTATCTAAGTCTCTTTTTGCTGCGGTAGCGAGTTCGATTGCTCGTTCTAATGCATCCTGACACCTCTCGACATGTCTTGCAGCAAAATCTAGTTCTTCTTTAAGGATTTCGATGTTTTCGTTCTGTAGTTTCTCTGTCATACTGAAGGGTCCACTGCTTCTTCTGCTACTGCTAGTCAACTTGTTCTTCCTCCTCCTCGTCTTCCCCATCTTCTTCTTCAACCTCTATTTCTTTTTGATATTATAATAATATAATCAATTATTACCACTTGCCTTTGTAATTTCCTTATTCAGAAGCAATTATCATTCCTTTGAGCTCTTGCCATGCGGCTTCTTTAACGGCTGGATCTTGGGAAGATAGATTTTGAATTAGCGTGTAAGTATCAAAATCATTTCGCTTCAAACTATCTTTCAATTGTGCTTTTATGAGTCTAGCATGATAACAAAAAAGCAAAAATAATCAGTCTGCAGTGTATCATCACTGTATTTGGAATCATGACTTTAGTTAAGAACTCTTGCTCGGCACCTCTACACATCAAGATCCATGCGGATGGGTCAGCATTATTAGTTGAGAAAATGTAAGTATCTAAACATACTGAACTAAAAATCTGGAGCTGTATTGAATATGGGAACAAACAAGAAGAACAAAAAGATATTGAGTTCAGATGCTAAAGCATCATTTTCTTTGATTATTGCTAGAATTGTATATGGTATAAATTGGTTTAACATATCAGCCATATTTCCCCTTATTGCATTAGAATTTAACAAGGATGTCTCTCTGCTTGGTTCTATGTCTGCAGCATTTTTCATGGGGGTAGGCTTATTTCAAATTCCTGCAGGCATCTTTGCAGCCAAATACAATCCGCGTATTTCTGCCATTGTTGGAATAACAATATCTTCAACGGCTGCTCTTCTTTGTGGGTTAGTACTGTCATCGTCAGAGCTAATCTGGTTACGCTTTATAGTGGGATTTGGAATGGCTTTCTTCTTTAGCTCAGCTGTAATCCTTATCGCAAGACATGGTAAGAGAGGATTTCCCGGCTTCTCCATAGGTCTTATGAACTCTGCCCATTCAATGGGCGGAATTATTGGCATATTTGCATGGATAATTATTGCGCAAATGGTTGGGTGGAGGGTTAGCCTTATGCTGAGCGGTGTATTAGGTCTTGTTACTGCATTGTTAATGATTATTACCGTTCCAAGAAGCAATAAAACTCTCGGATCCGATGCTGGAATGGACAATAAGGATTCTCAACCGGCAAGAAAATCAGAAAAATTGAAAATTTCAGATGCTTTAAGAATATTATCAAACCGTACTTTAATCTATCTTGGTATTATTCTCATCGGCATTCAAGCAGCCTGGGCCGTAGAATTAACATTCATTGTAATATATCTAGAAGATCTGGGCTTCTCTGCAGAACTTGCTGGAATCATCGCAAGCCTAC
>JAICVG010000166.1 GCA_025935445.1 Nitrososphaera sp.
ATGCCACTGAGCTGGAGAAAGGTATCCATCAGTGCTCTGCCTCCTCTATCAATATCTGTTTGAAATCCCATTTTTGCTCTTAGCTGCCTATCTTTTGCTGTACTGATTATTCCTCGTTTGCATATATTTAGACTGTGTTACTAATTTGAATCAAAATGTAAGGAACACCTCTTCAATCGGCTCTCTCACTCCCAGTGCACGCACTGATTTCTCGAATTCCCGCTTGCCCTCAGAGACTAGGATCCGAAGATTACTCCTACCACTCTTTTTTGTCATTCGATAAAATGCAAGGAACTTCCTTACGTCCTTGGCTACTATCTGCGCCGGATCAATGAACCTAACGGTAGGCAAGAGTGAATTGAGATATCGTTTTACAAAAGGCAGGTGAGTGCTTGAGAGAGTAATGACGTCAATCTTTTCATCAATGCTGTCGCCCAGAACGCGTGAGATCACATTAAACGTTCGTCGCTCATTCTCAAGATGCACCCCCTGTTCTATCAGCTCAATTATAGGTGAGGCATTGAATCTTGTTACCAAGATATGTTGGGGTACTTCCCTGCGAATTTGGTTCTCAAACTCCCTGCTCCTTATCATACCCTCCGTGGCCATGATTCCGATATGCTTTTTCTTTGTGAGTCTGGCGGCCTCTTTGAGGGGTGGCCTGACTCCTATTATCGAGATGTCAGTTATCGTCCTTCTTACCTCATCAAGTACTTGCACAGAGGGGGTGTTTGAAGCAACTACCACTAGCTTTGGTTTGAAGCGCTTGAGGTACTTTATTGTATTTACAATGATCTCGCGCAGTTCTGAATGTGACTTGGTACCGTATGGAAAGTGGACCCTGTCTGCAAAGTAGAGCAGGTCTTCATATGGTATCTCGCGCCTTAGCTCTCGTATTATTGAGAGAGATCCAATGCCTGAGTCAAACACGGCTACAGGGTTGTTCGTCAATGCTATTTTTTGAGCATGATGCAAGATAAATGTAAAGTGCGGAGTAATTCTTCATGGATAGTCCGATCAACGACCGCATGTTGAACGTAAAGCTGACGGAGGAGCAAATTAGGAATAACTATAAAATTAGAAGTGCGAAAGCTGCTCGGGCTAGTAGTAGAGATTGGCGAACCCGCGATAATTTCTGCAATTGTTTCAGCGGTCGTGGCGATTGTGATACTGACAGTAAGGAGTTTGATAACGAGCCCCACAGATGGCGTAGAAACATTCCCGCAATTTGGAAAAATGGCTGCAGGTATACCGTGAACTCATTGCCTGAATGCCTGCTAGCTTTTCCTTATCTGGTCGACTAGCATTCCAGGTTTGATATCATCTGCCTTCTTGAACTCTATCGAATCAACAGCAGCATAGTATGGAAGCACATCAAACTTATGTGGTTTTGTTAGATCATGCCATCCAAACTTGATGTACGTCATTCCGCTGCCATAATCACTCTTGAATTTGTTCAGGCTGGACAAGCTAGAAGATGAGCGGTAAAGCACGTAATTGATCCTTTCAGAGCTCATTTCTATGGGGTGGGCAATGAACTCGTATCTTGCAGTATGTTCCACAAATATTGTATGAAGTATAGGGACCCCATGTTGCTGCTGACTTGCCATTACTTTTTTCCAGCCCCGCTCTGCATTGGAGTACAAATCAAAAATAGGAGCTATGACGCGCTGCTTTTTATCGCCAAAGTACCCTATCCCAAGAAATTCTGAGAACCTAATGATGGGGGCCGATGTCCTGTCGTTCTGCAAGATAGTCTGCTGAACCCGTGATCGATATATATAATACTACATTACCCACATTTTCAACTTTATATTTATGAATGCAATATACTACTGTAATGTTTAGTCGGATAGGAGCGGTCATCTTGCTTGTTTCCAACATGAAAAGATCAATCAGATTCTATAGCGACACTCTTGGTATGGAGCTAAAACAAGAGTCAAAGGACTGGACAGAGTTTTCGACACGCGGCACGGTGCTTGCGCTCCACCCTGCGAAAAGGAAGAGGATCAAAAAGAACAATGGTATGCTCGTGGGGTTTAGCATAAGCGATTTTGATGATGTTATTAACAGCCTGAAAAAGAAAAGAGTTAAATTCTACAAAAAGCCCAAACAGGAGCCATTTGGTAGGCATGCAATAATCCAAGATCCTGACGGACATTTGATATCAATTGTTCAGATGCCACAGGAGGAGCTTTCGCAAATTCCATATTATCACGGCTTTGCACCTGTCTGATCCTTGAACCATACGTACACTGGAATAAGGGGGTGCGCCAATCTTGTTTCTTGCGCTCCTTTTCTATTGTAGCACACCATGACCATCCTATGAGTCAGCGCCGAGCGGATATCTGACGTAAGCTGAGAATCTCTAAGTGGACCGTATAGCTCCAAAAAGTAGTCCTGCTTGTAGTAAGCAACATGATGCACAAAGCAGTCAGATATTATCGCTGGATCCCCTGCTATTCGCTTCTTGACATCCTGTGGTTTTGTTTCAACAGCCAATTGCAGCTCTCTATTGATGTACTTACTCCTGATGTATTCTGTTTCAAGCTTGCTTGCGGAGCTGTTCATGTAAATATCAATCTCTTGCCCCAGCTGAGAGGCAGTGTGCTGCGCAAGGCTGCTGACTTCATTAATCTCACCTTCGCCTATCCTACTGTTTCTGCCGTATAGATACATTATGCACATCAGCTCATCGGGACCTACAAAGGGAAAGTTTAGTTTACTGGCAATAAATCCAGAGATGCGCTCTGCAATGTCATCGGGCAAGATCATTGCCATGTAAGAGTCGATGACTATCATGTGAGAAAAACTATTTAACGTGCTTATAGTTGTATGCATCTTGCAACACTAAAGTATGTTTGAAATTGATAGCACTAGGAAGATTCACCTCATCGTGCACGGGCAGCATCAGCTCATAGAGCCCACGAAGGACAAACTTGCTGCCGCCAAATTCCTGCGAGAGAATATGCAGCCTGCGTCCCTTGACAAGGCTGGTGACATTGGTGATTATGTGGCCATGCTGTGGCCGCCCATGGCTCCAAAGGAGATCGTGGTGAGTCAGATAACTGGCACAGACAGCGACAGCGGGCAGGGCATGGGCGCATGGGCCTCAATAGCCCAGAAGGAACTTTTTAGGATACCACTTTGACATTCAATAGACTCATTCATCACAAGCTGACCGTCTCTAAAACTAGAGGACAATTAGTTTAGCTTATGGTTTATCGAATTACACACCCGCAATTAATAGCAAATCCCCCCTCGAATTTGCATGAATGCTTTCGATAAGAATTGGAGTAATCAAACTAGGGCAAGCGCAGGAGACAAGTTGAAAGAAGCACTGGCAGCTCAGGGACCTCTCAAACCTAAAATAGAGACAGCAGCTAACAAGCTTCAGTTGCAAATATCAAAGTTAGACGCCATAGTTACCAAACTAAACGAGAGAGATGCCTCTTTGTTTAGGCGAGTAGTCGATGCTGTGCAGAAGCACGACACCGATACCACAAAGGTGCTCTCAAACGAGCTTGCCGAGGTACGCAAGGTCTCGCGCACGCTGGGGCAAGCCAAGATGGCATTTGAGCAGGTCTCGATGAGACTATCTACTATACACGATATGGGGGACGTAATGGTCGCGCTGGGGCCAGCAATAACCACAATAAAGGGCTTAAAGCCTGGTCTTGGAAAGTTCGTGCCAGGTGCCGACAGCGAGATCAACACCATGCAGACTTTGCTCAACGGCATCATGATGGAGTCTTTGCAGAGCAGCGGCCCTGGAATCGAGATCAATACCGGCTTTGGCAGCGACATCGATCAGATAATGATGGAAGCTTCGGCAGTCGCAGAGCAAAAGATGAATGACAAGTTCCCATCGATCCCGGCTGGCAGCTTCAGGATCTCAGACACCGAAAGTCAGCAGTGATGTAAAATGGTATCAAGAACCGGAATACTTGCAATCTTTGGGGCAATAGGGTTTGCTATAGGGTTTTTTGCGTTCTTAGCATCGCCGACGGTTGCACATGCATTAGCAACCATCCTGCATGTGGATGCAAGCGTTGTCTTTGCCCTGATAAGCGGAGTGGCAGGGGCAGCCATTAGCACAAGTGTGATAACCTTGTGGGCGAGAAGACCGTAAACCCTTTACTCTTTCTTTTCTTTTACTGTCCCTTTTCTGTATCCATGTGTGAACCTTGCATCATATACTTTTGAATATTCATATTTTGCCGGAGCAATGGCCTCGCCAACAATTATCAGTGCAGTTTTGATTATCTTGGCTTCCTTTGTCCTCTTAGCAATGTCTCCAAGTGTCCCCTTGATTATTTTTTCGTCTTCCCACGTCGCTCGATAGACTACAGCAGCTGGCGTCTTCTCTGTATA
>JAICVG010000141.1 GCA_025935445.1 Nitrososphaera sp.
CCCATTTCAGTTGAGTTTTCGCTTTCGGTCAGCCTCTCTTCATGCAATGATATTCCATACTTTCAGTCCGTTCCGAACGAATTATTAAGAGGTATCGAAATTGTGATTTTGTACTTTGTCCGACAGCCAATCAGGCAGTTTTAGTGATAAGAAGCACTACGACGTAATCATAATTGGCTCTGGACCTGCCGGATATACAGCTGGTATTTATACTTCCCGTGCTAATCTGGGCACGCTTATTATATCAGGCACCCTGCCTGGCGGCCAGCTTATGACTACAAGTGAAGTAGAAAATTATCCTGGCTTTCCAAACGGCATATTTGGACCTGAATTGATGATGAACATGCGCCAACAGGCAGAAAGATTTGGCGCAGTAGTTGTCGATGACGAGGTGCTCAAAGTTGATTTCAAGAAGAGGCCATTTACAATCACAACTCATGCCGAGACGTATACTGCAGAAGCAACCTTAATATGCACAGGTGCGTCTCCTCGAAAGCTTGGTATTCCAGCAGAGCAGCAATTTAGCGGCAGAGGAGTCTCATATTGCGCGACTTGTGACGGCCCCTTCTTCAAGGGCGAAAACATTGTAGTCGTCGGTGGCGGCGATACTGCAATGGAAGAAGCAACATTTCTGACAAAGTTTGGTAAGTCAGTCAGAGTGGTTCACAGACGTGGCTCTCTGCGTGCTAGCAAGATCCTTCAGCAAAAGGCCCTTGAAAACCCAAAGATCGAGTTCATCTGGAATAACGTTGTGGCAGATATCAAGGGCAACAATAAGATTTCAACTGTCCTAGTCAAGGACATCAATACTGGCAAGGAAAGAACTATCGAGACAGGTGGCCTCTTTGTGGCAATTGGCCACGAGCCCAATACTGCAATTTTCAAAGGACAACTCGAGCTTGACGATAAGGGCTATATCGTCCTGAAGCAACACACGAAGACAAGCGTTGAAGGCGTGTTTGCAGCTGGAGATGTTCATGATCATAGATACAGACAGGCCGTAACTGCTGCAGGCTTTGGCTGTATGGCAGCAATTGATGTCGAAAAGTGGTTTTCTGAAAGAAAGCATAGCTGAAAAAAATATAATAACCCTGCAGGCGTTTTACGTGAGTGTAAAATTGTGCCAGATGGCTTATGAGTCCAAGTGGCTTGCAATGCCCAGAGAGGATATGCCTTCATTGTATTACTTCATTTTTTGAGTTTGGTGTAGCACTTTACAGTATTAGTGTACATGTGTCAGCTGAAGTAGCCTGCAGTCCAAGAGTAAGCCAGTTTGGACAGATATTTTGCACTCTTAAGAGCACTGTCATATTCCTGCTTGGTTAGGACATTTTCCCTAATGTAGAGGCTCCCGAATTTTCTGCCATCGTCTGCGAAAATGCCAACAATAATACCATGATCAAGGTTATGTGCCACCTTCAACATTGAAGCCATAACGGATCCCGACGAAGGGCCAACAAGCATAGTCTCCTTTTCAACAAGCTGCCTTACCGCTTCAAATGAGTCCTTGTTAGTTGCAGTCATCCACTCGTCTACGACACCGAGGCGCCGCTTGAAAAGCTCAGGAATGGCCGATTCTTCAAAGTTTCGCAATCCCTGCAGAAGATGGTTCTTTTGCGCCTGTATCGCAATGGCGCGGACGTTCTTGTTCTTTTCCTTCAGAAACGTTGCAGTGCCAGTTATTGTACCTCCTGTTCCGCAGCCGGTAAGAAAGTGAGTGATGGTCCCGTTTGTCTGCTTCCAGATCTCAGGGCCAGTGCTCTCATAGTGTGACAAGAAATTGGTGTCGTTATCATACTGGTTTGGCATGTAGTAAATGTCAGGCCTTGGCTTTGAAATGGCCTTTGCAAGCGCAATGCTCTGGTCTGTGCCGGCGCCTACCCGGGGGCACAAATCGTCAGATGTTTCATGGAGAGTCGCGCCCAGATCGCGTAGGATGTTCTTTGTTTCCTCGCTCACCTTTTCAGGTATAACAATTTCTACTTTGTAGCCAAGTGCAGCTGCTATACCTGCTAGTGCAATACCAGTGTTGCCGGATGAAGGCTCGATAATGATGCTCTTGTCCCTCTTCAAGATTCCCTTCCTTTCTGCATGCTTTATCATCCAGTATGCAGCCCTGTCCTTTACAGAGCCAAAGGGGTTATGCCACTCTAGTTTAGCATATAGCTTGACATTCTTGGTAGAAAATGACCTGAGCTCAATCAGTGGTGTATGTCCTATTTGTTCGACAACATCAGGTCTTGCAACTGCTGTCATTTTTTCTATTTCGCCTTCTTTATTACGAATTCAAGATCTTTATCATTCTTATTTAACGATATCAGCTGATGTCCGTTGCGATTGACCCATCTTGAAATGTCCTCTTCAGACTCGGGGTCATCTGCAACTATCTTAAGCGTATCACCTATCTTAAGGCGCTCGACCTCCATCTTGGTGCGGAAGACTGGCTCAGGACAGTAAAGTCCCCTTACGTCAATTGACTTAGTAGGTGAATTACTCATAGTAGCGAATCAGGTAAAATTATAGCATCATAATATTAAATGTTACAGTTGTTACCGGAAAAGGTCTCGCTCCTTTGCCCTCAGTAGCGACTTGACTGATGTTTTTGACGCTTTTTCAAAGGTATAGCCTCGGACTATTGCCACTGGCGTGCCTTCGGCCTTGCCCATTACAAGCTCGGCCGCAGAAGCTATCTCGTCTGCCACTGCAATCTCAGTTACTCTCAATTTTCTGCCATACATGTCATATGTTCCGATATAACTCTTGATCGGGTTTATTCCAGCTATGCCTATTGCAACATTTGTTTGGGCGTTTCTAAACGTCCGGCCAAAGGTATCGGTTATGATCACTGCTATTTCCTTACCAATCTTTTTCTTTACCGCGTCCTGGATCCTGCTTGCAGACTCATCGGGAGCAACTGGCAATAGCACCGCCATATCACCTTCAACATTGCTTTGGTCCACGCCAGCATTTGCACATACAAAGCCGTGCTTTGTTTCTGATATAATTATGCCATTTTTTGCACGCAAAATTTGTATTGATTCCTTTAATATCAGCTCCATCACGCGTGGATCTTTATCATGCTCCTTTGCCATCCTAATCGCCTTTGTCGAAGGCTTAATGTGAGCAAGGTCAACAATACGCCCTTCTGCTTTTGATACAATCTTGTGCGTGACAACAAGAATATCATCATTCTGGATTTCTATTTGGCTATCAGCTATTGCTTCAAGGATCACTGCGCTAAGATCGTTGTATAGCCTAATGTCATCTGAAATTCGAATAGAGGTTATCTGTATCAACTGCAGTGATTGAAATAGAGGAGTTAAAAAATGAGTTGGTTGCTAATGCCTCTTGCTTGCTGCATTTATCAATACGGCCTCACCAAAATTTTTTTTTAACAAGTTTAGGAGTAGACTCAGATCGCGCTGGTCAATAGAAACATCAGCCTTTTCTCTCACCATGTCTACAGGGCAGAATCCTACCGTGTAGCCAGCCAGAGCAAATAGCTTCAAGTCATTGGCACCGTCTACCACCACTACAGTATCCTCCTTCCGTATGTCCCATTGTCTTATCGTGGGCCTAACTGCAGCTGCCTTGTCTGATGTAACATTCATTATCACATCCTCCAATTTGCCATCCTTGAACACTAATTCGTTAGAGAATATCCTATCGATTCCAAGCTCCTCTTTCAGCCTGTCTGTGATTATTGTGAAGCCGCCGGATACTGCAATCATTTTCCATTCCGCCTTCTTGAGCGCAGAGCAAAGCTCTTTTGCGCCCGGCATTATTGGCAGGCTTTCGCCTATCTTCTTGGCATCTTCGTAGTTAATCCCCCTCAGTGCTTGCACTCGGCGCCTGAGCCCCTCTTCCCAGTTAATCTGGCCTCTGATGCCGGCGTTGGTGATATCCCAGATCTCTTTCTCTTTTCTAGGACCCATGACCTGAGCTAAAACTGGAAGGTACTCAGCATTAAGCAGAACACCCTCCACATCAAAGATAATCAGCATAGCAGTTGCTTATGCAAAACAAATTCCCGTCAATATATTAAGCTTCTCCACATATTTTTTGCTATTAGTACTATTATTAGTGCGCCCTTATCGTCTTTTGTCTCTTGTTGTTAAGGTAGTCGGTCAACAGTACCTTGTCAATGTCTGCAGGGTTGATGTAGTATGATCGCCCCTTGACATACTTTTCCATTTCATTGACATACCCAAGCAAAGAATCCTCTTCGCTGATCATTATAGTATCAATTTCAATATTTTTTGAGTGAACTTTTTTTGCCTCCACAATAGTACGTTCGCCAATATACTGGTCGACTTGTCTGTAGCGGTAGCAAAGGTACACGAGCTCCCCTGATGCAATGTCAAGATTCATACTATGGTCATGCTTGACAACGTCAAGGGTCTCCCGGTCTGGTGTGTAAAAGTGGGAATAGGGTCTCTGTGACACTATTTTGTCCTGCTCGCTTTTGTCATCTATAAAGCACGCGCTTGGGTGACCATCCGTCACAAGTACTAGGCGCTTGTTAATGGCGCCGTCTTTTTGCAATATCTTGTTTGCAAGCCTGAACGCGGCCTGGTAATTAGTATAGTGCAAAAAGTCAGAGCCGGGCTCAAAGGTCTTTAGATAAGGTATGTCATGCGGTGCCACCTTAGATGCAAGCGCGCCAAACCCTACAATATAGACTGAGTCTGAGGGAAAGAAATTACGGTTCAGCAAATAGAGACTCCAAAGTGCACGCTTCGCAGCCTCAATTCTGCTCATGTCTCCATAC
>JAICVG010000012.1 GCA_025935445.1 Nitrososphaera sp.
TCCTCCTCCTCCCCCTCCTTGTGTTTGTGCACCACCACCACCCTGTTCTGCTGCGGCAACTGTAAGCTCAGCTGTCATATATGGGTGAATAATGCAATGGTAAGGTATAGTCTGTCCCTCGCTTACACCCTGTAGCTCAACAGCGGTTGATTGTTCGCCGCCATTGACGATGCCTGTGTCAAACAACTGTGCAGAGTTTGGATCTTGTGGACCAGTTCCGGAGGTTGCAGTGTGGGGAACTGTGTCTTGGTTGTCCCAAACTACCTTGTTGCCAACAGGCACCTGAGCCGAGTCTGGATCATAGTCAGGACTTCCCTGTACTGCCGCTCCTTGAAGTATTGTTATACTAGTGGTGCCTGCTTCTGCTGGGGCTCCTCCTTGTTGCTGCTGCTCCTGCCCCTCTTCTGCAGCCGGCCTCTCCGTGCGAATTTGAGTCACCGGTGGAGGGTTTTCAGCCATTTGGTCAAAGGTTGGAATTAGAATTGCTGCCCCTATGGCTATTGTGACTATCAATATTGCAAGCCCTTTTCCGAACCTTCTAGGTGATGTGAGGATTATTGGTTCTTTCTCGTCACTGTGTGAGTCATGCGAACTCGTATCTCTTTCTCTCCCTCTATTTAGTGGTGAGGCTCACGCCGTCTATAGTCATAATATTTCTCTTGAATGCCAAATGGATCTTCCATATTTGCCGGTTTGCCCCATCCCGCACTTTTAATTAGGTTAAAAAGGAATATTCCCATTGCTACAAGCAATATGTACGCGCCTACTGTAGAGATTTGGTTCATCGTGATAAGCGGTTCAACAGGCACGTAATCGAATACACGACGAGGCATGCCGTACAATCCAAGCAAGTGCTGTGTAATGAATACCAAGGATACTCCTATAAACATCAGCCAGAACTGGACCATAGCTGCCCTTTCGTTGTACATCCTGCCAGTTATGAGTGGGAATAGGTAGAATATAAAACCCACAAAAGCAAAAGTTATGATGCCCATAAGGAAGAGATGCATGTGCCCTACTACCCAGTAGCTATCGTGTGTTAGAAAGTCAAGTGGCATTGCACTGTTTACGACACCGCCAGCTCCAGCTAGAAAGAACAATATGATCCCACCAACCACAAATGCGATTGGTGCTCTGAATCGGATTCTGCCTCCCCACATTGTCGCTATCCAGTTGAATATGTGCATAGCTGAAGCTGGAACAGCCGCCAATGTGCCTATCATGAATACGGTTTTTTCTGAAAAGCTCATGCCTGTTGCAAACATATGGTGGGCCCAGGAGGCAAAAGAGACGATCGTCAGCAATATAAATGCCGTTATCCCTGAAGTATAACTGAATATAGGTTTTCGTGAAAACTTGGGAATTATCTCATATATCACACCGATTGCCGGTATCACGAATACATAGACTTCAGGATGAAATGTAAACCAAAAGAGATGCTGGTATGCTATCGGATCTCCTCCCATTGCAGGATTAAAGAAACCGGAAACTCCTAGTCTGTCTGTATAGAGCATAATGAGAGCAGCAGTAAAGGTCGGCATAGACATGAGGAGTATAAGAGATGTAGAAAGGATGGCCCATGTGAAGAGAGGCAGTTTCATCATCGGCAGATCAGGATGCTTCATCCTCAAGATAGTAACAACGAAATTAATGGCGCCTAGAATAGATGAAATTCCCAAAATCTTTAGCCCAAATATCCACATTTCAGCAGCAGGCCCTGGTGCCCGTAAAATAGAATAAGGAGGATAGGCAGTCCAGCCCGTGTCTGCAAAGCCAAGCCATACCAACGCTGCACCTACTGGTAGCATCCAGAATGCAACTGCATTCAGCTTTGGCCATGCCATATCTTTGTACCTTACCATGATAGGTATCAGGTAGTTGCCTATGCCAGCAGCAAATGGTATTACCCACAGGAACAGCATTGTTGTGCCGTGAACAGTGAAAACTCTGTGGAATGTATTAGAATCATCAAACAGCTGTGCGCCGGGTAGGAAAAGTTCTGTTCTGATCGAAATGGCAAGTGCTCCACCTAAGAAAAAGAGAGTTATGGAAAAGATAATGTAAAGCAAGCCGATATCCGTATGATGAGTGGAAAATAGTATCTCCCACAGCGGGCGTGGTTTTCTAACTTCTAGAACCAACTCGCACCATACTCCTCTCTATATTGGTCATACATTGAAGACATTATCAATAAAAGCATTTTGTTTTTATCATATCCTCTGCAATAGAAGAGGTTCATTATCATTTTATTTATTGAGTAAAATATCGCACAACAACTTATAAAAAGAGAATCAGCTTGCAACTGCTGCGGCACCTAATGGTGGGATCAGGTCATTAGTAGTAGTAGCAGAAGCATTAGTCACTTGCGCTCCCTGTTCTGCACCGCCTGGTGGCTCTTCCACAAATAGCTTGGCCCTCATCTGGTAATGCGAAAATCCGCAATATTCTCTGCACTGTATTAGGAACTCGCCAGCTTGATCTGGGACATACCATATCGAGTTTATCCTGCCTGGCACGGCGTCAATCATCGTTGCAAAGTCCGGCGTATTAAAAGAATGAATTACATCTAAAGAAGTTACCTCAAACCTATATGGAACGTCCTTGACTAGGTGCAGCTCTCCTAGCTCTCGCCTTCCATCTTCATGCTCAAATGTCCAGAACCATTGTTGACCTGTGACCTTTACGACTTCAGCCTCTTCTGGAGCATCGTCTAGAAATCGTTCGACGTTCCACGCGTCGGCTCCAATGTAAATCAGCACAGCGACTACTACACCGACATACACCCATTCTAACGTACCGTGTCCCATTAGTGATGCGCACCTCCAGCAGCCGGAGTGATGTCTGCTCTATTCTTTGGGTGACTCTCTCTAAACCTCCATACAACATAGGTCATAGTTCCCATGACAACTGCACCGATAACAAATGCTACGACCATGAGTCTATAGAACAGCGCCCAAATCTCAATTCTTGCACTTAAATAGCGCTGGGTTGTCTCCTGTCCAAAGACGGCAGAATCAACTCCAAGAAGCGTTAGCACAGCTACAGCAACTAAGATTAAAATTAGCGCTGAATATGAGACCATCTGTTGTTTCACTTTTTCTTTTTCTGTTTAAAATCAGTTTTCCCATCTTATTTAAGGTTTTGGAAATTATATCGTCATCATTCTATGGGATAGCGATACATCACCATAACATTAACTCCAGAAATTGAGTAGATCTTGCTTTCATGCTTTAATATTGTAAGCGAAGCATTGCGAATGTTCCATCTGCGAAGTGCCTCCGGGCTTAAGTCAAGCAACGTGGCAAGCGCTGCCTTTATTGGATCAAGGTGGGTAATCATCAGGACATTGCTGTCCTCGTGCTTCTGCGAAAGATCATCAAGCAGGCTTGTGATGCGATGCTTGACAGAGGCAAACGCTTCGACTCCAAAGCTTTCAAGAATAGGGTCGTAATCTGAATAGAACCTGTTAAGAACGTCGCCGTGCTTTGTTGTCACCTCCTCGTAGTTCATTCCAACAAGCCGGCCCATCTCGGTTTCGTATAGTCGCTCATCAATCACATAGTCTGTACCAAGTATTTGGCGCACTATCTGAGCTGTTTCCACAGTTCTAGTTACAGGTGATACATAGACCTTCTCAATAGCAATATTTTTCATCAGTTGCTTTGCGCTATCTACTACTTGCTGTCTGCCATGTTCTGTGAGATGCGATTTCATATGCCTTCCGGCAAGGATCCTGCTCACATTGCTCTCCGCCTGGCCATGGCGCATAAAAATTACTAGGGGCAACGTTATTGATGACAAATGAGCGTAAATTTCGCTCTTTTTTATCGTTTTTGTCACAACTTAACGCTTGGACCATACAGTCAGCTGTAAGATAGCCATGCTCAATAAATTAGTAATAGATGTTGTGTTCGCTAGCGAATGTTTTTAGCTTCTTAACAAGTCTGGACCTTATAGTGTAAGCATAGCCATTGCTGAACTTTCTATTACCATGGAAAAACATCACGCTATGCATCTGTGTCATATTCTTGATGCAAAAAAATTTTTGAATGAGCTTTCACGTGATGTGATAGGGTCTAGAAAGAAGACAAGAGCCTAGTCTTGGCACAAATCAACAAGGCCAGGCCTCTTAACAAGTTAGGAGATACTAGGAAACAATAGAATATTATGAAGCACCTATAGGGATGAAAGAATCTAATTATATCTATTTCTATCTGGAGCAATCAAATCTCCACGTGAAGAGGCTTCTGGAACCTTACGAGATTTTAGAAAGTAAGCGATCAATTTGCCTTCGTTTGTAGCGGATTATGAGTAGGGTCTGTCTGTGCTACTATGGCTTGGGATTCTATTAAGACGCTGAGAACAGTTGTTGTTATCTTGAAGCTATAAAACGCCATCCAAAGCCGATGCACATTAATATCGAGATCACCCAATGACGATTCTATGAAGATAGGAATAGCTGGGGGCACCGGCGGGATGGGCGAAGGCTTTGCACTAAGATGGTGCCAGAAGCATGACGTGATTGTTGGCTCAAGGGATGCTCAGAAGGCCAGAGATGCTGCAGAAAATTACACGAGAACCGCCAAACAAACCTATGGCAATATCGCTGGCAGCATAAGTGGTAATGACAACATTTCGTTTACAAATGATATTGATGTTCTGATACTTTCAATACCATATGAATTCATTGACGATACTTGCGGCAAGCTCACAGGCAAGCTCAGAGATGACTGTATTGTCGTCTCACCCATCGTGCCTATGGCGAGAACAGAAGCAGGGTTTGTATATATCCCGTTAGAACAAGGCAAAGAGCAAGCGGCAGAAATGGTTGCTGACAAACTCCCCCCTAGGTCAAGGGTGGTCTCTGCCTTCCACACAATATCTGAATCAAAGCTTAAGAATCTACAACAAAGTCTTGATGCTGACACTTTCATCTGCGGCGACGATCAGAACGTAATAGCAAAGCTGAAGAACCTTGTAGATGAGATCTCTGGCTTAAGACCACTGTACCTTGGGCCGCTTGCACTAGCTTACCAGGCAGAGATCCTAACCCCTATGGTTCTAAATGCTGCCAAGCGAAACAAACTGAAGAATCCGGGGGTAAAGCTAGTCTGAACGCAAACATTATGAGCAATGATATCTTGAGAATCATGTTGTCAATATGAGATGGAAGGAAGAAATAGGTAGCAGGCGGGGCAGAAACTGGATGTCTGCAATGGGCATCCTGTTCATAGTCACTGCCGCCATTATCATGATCCGCAACCTCGTGCTGTTCAATATTCAACATGCTGCGGGCTTGATTGAAGATGGAACGCAGCAATTTCTTGATAACTTTAGTAATGGCCAGATCACAAATGAAAAGTTTGCAGTTGCGATGATTGCCGCTGGTGGCTTTCTGCTTTACTGGGGATACTTTAAGAAAAAGGAAGATTACGGCCCGCCTGACGAACACGAATGGCGCAGGTTCAACAGATAGGATCATCCTCATCATCATGATACTTTAATATTCAGCTTTGTCTGATTATAATGGAGTGAATGAAAATTGGGTTTGATGAATCGCATATCGACTGTAATTTCACAAAAGACAAGTACGCTCCTTGACAGGTTTGAAAAGCCACAGGAAGCTCTCGATTATTCCTATGTCAAACAGGTAGAAATGCTAAACAAGCTGAGAAGAAGCCTTGCTGAGATTACTACTTCTCGCAAAAGACTTGAAATGCAAAAATCTAGACTGTGGGAGAATATACGACTGCTTGATGCGCAGGCAGCAAGAGCCCTTGAGTCAGATAGGGAAGACCTTGCGCGGCTCGCACTTGAGCGGAAGAATGCTAACCTGATGCAAACACAGAGCCTTGACAAGCAGATTGCCGAGATGAAGGAGGAAGAGCGTAATATGCAAGAAGCAGAAAAGCGCATGTCAATCAAGGTCGAAGAGTTCAAGGCTAGAAAGGAAATAATAAAGGCACAGTACTCTGCTGCAGAAGCTCAAGTCAAGATAAAGGAGAGCGTCACAGGAATCTCTGAGGAAATGACAGATGTCGGGATGGCAATGAACAAAGCTGAGGAAAAGACAGAGCGCATGAGGGCCAAGTCCCAGGCGCTAGATGAAATGATAAATTCAGGCGTCCTCACCGACTATACATCAAATAAGGATGAAATCGAAAAAGAATTAGAAAAAATTACCGTACAAAACTCAGTGGACGAAGAATTAGCAAAGTTAAAGTCAGAGAAACTACGTAAGAAGAGACAACAAGTGGAGCAAGAAGCACAACAATGAGTCCGAAAGCGAAGAGCAAGGGAAGGTTGGCAGCAACCAAGCTTAAGTCAAGGCGCACTGGGAAGGGCAAATCCCGCTCTAAGAGGGTCGTGTCTACAAGGAAAGCGACAATCAAGACACGTAACAAGAAGACAGCAATTGCTAAAGCTAGGAAGAGAAGCGCCATAGCGCCTAGCAACAAAATCGTCCGCATAATGGGTCACGGACAATTTACCGTGGACGGTAGGACGCTTAAAAAGCTCAATGATACTGACAATGCTATTGTCGAGTTGGTAAGCACGGAAAGATCCGATGACACGGAATTTAAGAAAAAGCTTACAGAACTGAGCAACTTGGTTGTCGAGAACGGCAAGCCTCTCGACCCACACGAGATAATCAGGTCTGATATCATACTGCCTAGTGCAGACCTTTCAATAGACGAAGCCAAGAAGCTGTTCAGAGGAGAAGGCGTTATCCCAGAGATCTGAGGGGGAGATCCCACAGCGGATACCATAACGTCATATCTCGTTCAAAGGGTATTTCTTCAGCAACTGCTGCCATTATCTTCATCTGCTGTTCAGCATCTATTGTTTTTTGCCCGGTTGGAACGAATGGGTAAAATTTGTTCCGCTTATAATTGTAAATCAGATATTGTTGACGGGTTTTTCTTCCTTCTTCTCGGTCGCTTGAAAACTCGAAGACCGCCGCTAGCAGCTTGTCAGAAAATCCCCTTTCTTCAACAATATCGCTGACGGTAGTCAGACCCGCCAGAAGATCTTCAATCCTTTTGCCTTCAAAAACTATCCACATGTATCCGTATGAATCAGTGGTTGTACGCCAAGTTAGATCAAACTCTGGCTGCAGGTTGCCAAGGAATTGCCTAATGTCTTGTTCCATTTCGTAAAAAAATGTACCGCTGACTGTCTTGAATGTGAGCGCACATCTGCCGGTAACTTTGAGCCCCATCTTAACCTCAAGTGTGACATATGCTGAAGAAAGTGAGAACAATACTTCAGAGTCGGCTTTTGGGAGGCGATTGCGGCGGTCTATGTTGTCACGAATCCTTTTGAAAAAGCTCAGCTCATGGCAGCCTCCATTTCCATGAGTTTTTTTACCCGCTGGGCAACCGGAGGGTGTGTCGAGAACAAGTTTGTAAAGGAACTTCCGGAAACTGCTGGTATGATAAAGAATGCATTCATGCCTTCTATTTCCCTCAAGTCACGTGTGGGGATACGCTTCATTGTACCACTTATCTTGAGAAGTGCACTTGCCAGCTTGCTTGGCTTGCCAGTGATAAGAGCGCCATCTCTATCGGCAACATACTCTCGGTACCGAGAAATCGCTCGGATTATCAAAAAGCTGGCAATCCATGTGATGACTGCGATTAGCAATATTAACAGCATTGCTGCGCCACCTTCATTGCCTCTCCTTCCATAACCACCACCTCCTCCACCACCAAACATTGCGCCATACATTCCAAACCTCATCAGATACCACGCCATCACGGAAAAAATGCTAGCAAGAGTCAGGACAAGCACGTCACGGTTCTTTATGTGCGCCAGCTCATGCGCAATGACACCTTCTAGCTCCTCGGCGTCAAGCTCATCCATCAATCCTGTAGTCACTGCGACGATGGAGCTCTTGGGTGTCTTGCCGGTGGCAAATGAATTAGGAGTTCTAGTGTTAATGACTGCTATCCTTGGCTTTGAAAGATTATTCCTGGCTACTATGCGCTCTACTAGATCGTGAAGTTCTGGAAATTGCTCCCTGCTCACTATTTTTGCGCCAGTGCTCCATAGCACTATCTTGTCCGAGAAGTACCACTGAGCTAGTATCATGATGCCTGCGATCACAGCTATTGCGATGGCACTGACTCCGACATAAGCAAGTACACTAAGAAATATAATGTAAAGGACTGTAAGAACTGCGAAGCTAACAATCATCCTAGCAGTAAGGCCGGTATCTCTCTTTTGCCATGGCTGCTTTTTCGTAAACATAAGAGCATTATGGTCGAGATAGTCTTATAATGATTTAGCCTATGTTTCTTTCTTTAATTTGCCTCGCAGATGAACGCAATCGACAAATTCTCGCTCGCTTACTTATGAACAAATATTTAGGCTTGACAATTCTTTTGAAAATAAATAAAAGCCGTCTCACCATTTTTTTAATTATATTATGGCGGCTTTAGTCATAAGAGTCGGATTTGAGGGATACAGTTTTGTGTGGTTCAAACATTTTAGGAATAAAATTTTTAGAATAATAATAATGTAAGCGCTATAGGATGTGGATCGACACAATATATGTTGCACAAGAGGATGGATAAGGTTTGATAGAACCTAAAATAAGAATAGGAACGTCTGGTTATTCATATTCTTGGAACAAAGCCAAGCCAAATGCGTTTGAATGGTATATCAGTCAAGGTTTTAACTCAGTTGAAATTAATTATAGCTTTTACCGATTCCCTGCACTCACATCGATAAAATTCTGGCAAATAAAGGCTCCAAGAGATTTCACATTTTCAATTAAGGTGCACCGTTCGATTACGCACTACAACAGATTAAAAAAGCCAAGGTCCATTGAGCTTTGGGATCAGTTCTCGAAGATTTTTGAACCGCTCCAAAATAAGATTGACTTTTGGCTCTTTCAGATGCCAGCAAACTTTAAATTTAAACCAGAGAATCTGGAGAGGGTAAGGTCTTTTTTTAATAGCGGTGATATCATGCATCAAGTTGTAACACGCAAGAAAGCAGTTATCGAATTCAGAGATTCTTCTTGGTGGAACGAACCGGTTCTAAAAGAGATTGAAAGAGCAGGTATTGCATTTTGTTCTGTCGATGCCCCCAGATTACCAAATGAAATTATCACAATAAGCGATGCTATATATCTAAGACTCCATGGTACTGAGACTTGGTACAATTATCTCTATCCTGAGGAAAGGTTGAAGGAAATAGTATCAGATATGATAGCAATGGGAGCACAGAAAAAGGCAATATACCTCAATAATGATCACGGTATGCTACCCAATGGATTGTTTCTAATGAAAAGGTTTTTCTAAATTAACAAAGTGACTTTAATTGTATGTCCAGTACATGTCAAAAGAATCTAATTTTGGCGGCAAAGGACACAACAACATACGGATACGCACCAGGGCACCAAGGAGCACATATATACAAATGCTGAATGTGTCTCTTAGAAGAACTTCTCGGCACAAGCTAAGAACCAAAACGGTCTAAGGACTGCTGGAGCATGCAACCAAATATTAAACATTTATTGCCAGAAGCTCTTTTTGAAGAGATCTTCATTCGATTATCCTAATTATTTCTCTATAAATCTTAGCGTCTGGGAATGAATGATATCTTGATATAATCAATTATGCTTATCCTCCTTATCACCGGAGAGTCGGATAGGGATAAGAGATCAGACAGGCCATTATCGATCAATTTTAGTAGCCAATGGCTGATGAGGTATGTATACTTTTTACTTTCCGACCAGCCTTTTAACATCGTCTATAATTTTCATAACTTCATTTGTAGGTGTCTCCTTGTCCATAGTGATGTAGTAAAAATGCTCCTGGCTTGATAGTGTTACTATCTTGACCTTTTCATTCTCAGTGAAGGTGTACTCTTCTCGGCCTATTGAATTTTCAAAGTTCTTCCGGAGTTGATTTCTTGTCGCTTCAATAAAGTGTTCGTTTCTTGCCTCATCTGGCTTTAGTAGTGGCACTACACCTTTTCGTAGGCCCCCTGCCTTTGTGCGGCCAAATTTATTTATTATTCCTGCATAGCGTATGCGCGGCGAGACAGCAAGAATCCTGCTGCATTCTTGTTTATACATTGGGGTGTCTGGGTCGGTCTGTGGTCTGTTCATAAGGCTATTTTCAAAGGAGAGTTATATATGAGCTACTTGGCCGGTTGGAAGTAAAGATTGAAAATAATTCGTAATGTTACATGCAATGGACTTGCTGTCTATGACTCCCTCAGCATGCAAAA
>JAICVG010000131.1 GCA_025935445.1 Nitrososphaera sp.
ACATCCTTAAGAGTATAGTACTTCCCCTTATAATCGAAGGGCCCGCTATTATCGCTACTTAGCAACATGACGAGAATCTCCAGTGCTTCTGAAAATCTTGGCCATCTTTCACTGAAATCAATTCCACATGCGTCATAATCTCCTCGATACGAACCTGGTCCGACACCAGCGAATAATCTTCCAGATGATAGAATATCGATAGCTGCCAGCGCCTTGGCACATACAACAGGATTTCTTACTACAATGTTCAAGATTGAAGTACCGATCAAGATGCGTGTCGTGGATGCTGCAACTGCAGATAACGTGCTTAAGGCGTCAAGCCAGCTCGTATGAAAAACAATGTGATCATTTACACTTAAAGAATCATACCCGAGGGCTTCGGCATACTGAGCAAGCGATATTATTTGTTCCTTAGTAGGCTGATTACCATCAAATCCCATCAATGGAATGTGCACACCAAACTTGATTTGATCCAACAGCTAATTTCATAGTAACATGATCTGTATGACGATATAATGTTTTTTGATGCTAAATTCAGATGTGTGGCGATAATCCTTTACCTAGGACTAATCATCATGCTTAATAGAAAACACCCGCAGAGGTTGTGAGGATATAAAGATTGAGGGTCAGAACAAATGGATAACAGTGATCCAGAACGCAAGTAGATTACAGATCTGAGTTCAGGAAATAATATATAATAACTTTAATCTTTCTGTTTTCTGGTGAAAGAGATAGTCACAGCGATCAACATTAATGTCTCTATTGCCCACGTATGGCAGGGATACGGTGACACATGGGACAATAATTAAGACGACATACAAGAGATAGAATCGGCAATCCCAAATAAACAACAGATTTTTGCCGAAGATATTTTATCCCTAAATCACGACAATAAGCCATTTTTCGGTTTTTGGTGTGAATATTTTCCCGTCGTATAGGAAATTATGCTAAAATTTTCTGGCAAAGATGTCCAGGCGCATAAAGTCCAGCGACCATGCCCCGCCTGAGTGTTCGAACTCAATTAGGAATGCATCAACAAATTGATCCTTCTTCTTGGCGTTAGGAAGATAACCAAGGAAAGCCTTCATTATCACCGTCTTTACGAAATTAGCAAAGCTTTCATGATCAGAAAAGGTTGTGGTTAGTTTTGATAAATTGACTTGAATGTCTTTGAATCTTGCTTTCTGCAGTAATCTCTCTGTCTCATCTGGCTTGGGAAAGTACCATGACTGTTTCCAATTAACAAAGTGCTCTCTGAATTGATCGGACAGCATTATTTTGAAAATAATTGATAATGCACTCTCTATATTTCCATGACCTCCACACTCGATCAAAAGCTCACCGTTTGGTTTCAGCAGTTGCCAGAAATGCGAGAATACGCTTTTTTGATCTAGAATCCAGTGGAGGGCCGAATTAGAAAAAATTACGTCGACTTTTGTTCGAAGGTTCACGTTCTCCATGCTCGAATGGATGACTTGCACATTTCCGCAACCCGACAAATTGGACTTGGCCTGTTGAACCATATTATAGTCAGCGTCAATGGCATAAATCTGTCCGTGCGGTACTTTATCAGCTAAGATCTTGGTTAAGTTACCTGAGCCAGCACCAGCATCCATGACTGTTTCATTTCCGATCCATCTTCTCTTCTCAAGTAGCTTACGGCCCCACTCAAGTTGCACATTGCTTGAAACCTTATCGTATGTTCGAGCATCCCAAGAACGATTATTATTACTCAATTTGATTCTCACAAGATAGCAGTTAGGTTCATTAATAAATTCTAAGGGATATTTGTTGCATTGCAAAAAAATAACAGCCGACGCTCCAAAGTTAGCCTAGCTAGCGCAAACCCCTCTGGCCCATATTTTGTATTATAACAATTCACAAGTGATAGCTTGCAACAGGCTGGATTGGGACTTTGCCTTTAAAGTGAACCAATAGTACAACCACTATTCCATTGGAAGTTATGAACTAATGATTTAAGAAACTGTTTCGCTATGAACATGATTCCTTGACGAAGGCTCAGACGCCCTTGAATTCGTGGATTGATTGGCGACTCGCCCTGCATGATAGGAGGAGCAATGCCCACATTGCCTACACCATAAAGGATGTCATACTGAAGCTGTCTGAATACTTCGAGCTCAACCAGAGCAGGCTAATGAGCTACTGGGCTCTGAACAATTGAGAACACACGCTGTGCAGAGTTATATGAAGCATGAAATCTAGGCCGAAGAGCTATTTACTTTCTTTCTAGAGAGCTCACTGAATATCACCACTGTCGCAGTTAGAAGAGCGGTCGCTATTATGGATAGTCTAGAATATTCATCTGATAGCTCCGCGCGGTCAAGGTAGTCATGCTCTGCTTGGACAGAGTTGAAATAATCCGAGTACAGAACATCATAGTACTTGGGCGTTAAGGAAAACATATTGCTCTGATTGTCGAAGACCCTGTTGTCCTTGGCTTCTTGAGAAACCTGACTCGCGAGTAAGTCGCCACTTCGCGTTTTGTTCTCCTGGTATTCGATTGTTGCTTGAACAAGCAGCTCTTCATCATGGCGCTCTTGGAGGTCAGCTTGATGCTCAAAGCGGACCGCCGTTGTCAGGGCTGCATTGGTTAGATGGTAATACTTCTCAGCTTCAGCGGCATAGTAACCTGCCATTGAGGCAGCTATCGATGCGGCGGCAGCTAAGGCTATTATGACGCTGTTCCTGCGAGTTGGAGAATAGTAGCTTCGTACCATGAGCTTATCTCCTTAGCGATTGGGACGGGGAATATAAAGAGGCACTGCATTAGCTGACCTTCTAAAAGGGCAATCAGTACATATATGTCGCCGTCTGGCTTTAAGCTTTAATGCCTACCAATACCGACTAATTCGGCAGAATCTACGGCGACTTGGGCAGAAGACAACTAACGCTGCTGCTACCTCGACACTATATTAGATGACCCAAACCGCAGATGGTCACAATAGGCCAAATCTAACAAACCAAACGCTCTTTTCAGCAGTAAAACGGAATTAAAAAATCTGTCCCTCGTCAATCCATCAAAGTAAATAGTCTTAGTGATAGATATTGATTGCAGAGTGTCAGCATTGGGACTGATTTGGTGGTCCACATCGATATTGAGCAGCGCCCATCTGACAGCTCGAAGAAAAGAGTCTTTCCTTTCCCAGTCTAGCCGGGAATAAGCTCTTTGATCGTCAGGTTCCAAATACGCGTGAATTAAGAGTGTGACGCAGTCAGGTCTCTGACTTGTTAGCTGAATATCGAGATTAAGATTCTGATTCAACTCTATTGTTGCCCTAAACCTGTCAGAATCATTCTCCTTTAGTGTGTAGGCTATTGATTCTACATTTAACCACTCAATTATCCGTTCCACAATCTCATTTCTGTTATTCATTCAGAGCACAACCACCAAATGAACACGGTCATGTACAAGAATCGGACAAAATTACCACCAACTGGTCAACTAGGAAGCTTCTTCCATGGATTTTCTACAAGTAGTTGTCGTACAGGTGATCAACGTACCATCTTTCGATAGTCTCCCTCTAGCATCCCTGTTTCTTCATGAAGTCTGTCAATATGTCTCGATAATGCTTCAGTGTCGTCAAAGGGTGATCCGCAATATGGGCATTGAAATTTCGCTTTGCTCGTGTCCTTCGTGTAAGTTATGGTCTTAGTATCAATGATGCAAGATGGTGTCCCAGCTAAGGCTGCATCTTCTAGTGATAGTGAAATTTGTTCTATTCGCTCAGATATTTCCTCTCTGTTAATCATTCCTAAGACGGCTGCGTACGCATGAACCATAAGCTGTCTCACCTTCTTTTTGTCCATTATAGCAAGCGCTTCTCTGATAGTTGTCTGGGGGTTGACAGCCAATACGGGGCTAGTCATGATTTCACGCACTCTTACTTTCGAGGGATTTCTTCCCTGAGATGTCACCTTGTATAGGATGTCGGTCTTGCTGACAATGCCTACAATCTCACCTCTAACAGAAACAAGTACGTTACGCGCATTTTTTTCCTGCATTGCCTGTATGGCGTCATCTGTTGTCTCGTCCGATTCTAGGATAGCAACATCTGCTCTCATAATTTCACCAACTGGAGATGCCAGCAGAGCTCCTACATTTGAGAGACCTGTGTTATTGCCACCAAGATTACTAATTATGCTTCGAGCCTCCTTTCTGTTGAATATTTTTGATTGTTCTACTCAGACACATATTGTTGTTATGCATCTATTAGTGTATTCTTTGCACGACTATAAAAGAATATACTATTTGTCATAAACCGGGAACAATTTGTAATACTTTTGCACTATTTATCTGAAATCAGAAAAAATGCGTGCTTATAAACCGTATGGCCTACGCGGAAAAATTAAGGCGATCTTTCCATTAAGATGGAAAAATATTATTTGTGCCTATAATATATTTCACAAACAGCGAACACCTTATCCACCTTTTAAGATCGACGATGCAGAATGTCAGACTAGATCTTAACCTATATTTGAGTCTCAATTCTGAAGGTTTTTCTGCCAGATCGCTCTGGTCCCTCCTTTTGCATCAATAGTACTATTCTCGACCCTTCATTCCATTTGGCCAATACATAATTATACAAGATTCCTATGGGAACGTGATATCTATATCAGAAATCAATTCAACACTAGAAGAAAGATCTGATCTCCTTGGTTATTTTGACACTGATTAAGTGACCTCTCTTAGCTTTACAAATCATTGCAGAAGAAGATGATCACGATTGGTGGTAAATGCAAAATCCTTATGAACGTGTGCTTAAAGTTTAACTAGACCTTGTACTATTAGTTCAGTGTTAATGAACTATCAAAAATTATACCAAGACATCATGAGCTTAGACAGAAATATCCGCATGGTCACCATATGTGACACTGATGGCAAGATAATGCACTCTGATCATCGACCTGGCGTCAGCAATCTGCTTACGCCAGACGAGAGCAGAAAGTCACTTGAAA
>JAICVG010000285.1 GCA_025935445.1 Nitrososphaera sp.
CGTTCAAAAAATGGACTCAATATTGCACAGCAAAGCGACCTAGCAATAGGGACTCTTTTTCTACATCGAGGTGGAAATCAGGCGAATAATACTTAACAGAAATAGTATATTGAAGCATTGCCGTTCTAGCGCTGCCATGTTCTGTATGTGGGGGCTTCTCGATGCGTTCATCAGCGCCTTCTGCTCCTCTTGACATTAGTCTGGAGAAGGATGTCTAAGCAGGGGAGTCACCGTTCCTTCAACTCTTCCCACACACGGCTTGCAAGAGAAAACAGCAGATGTTGTGACCCATATTTGATTGGTTAGCGTCGACTGACCATCGGATCCCTTTTTATACTTACTCGCAGTACTGCGGAGACTCTACACAAACCAGATTCTGAGTACCATAGATTGGGCTATTTCCGAAATGATTGTTAGTCTTTGCCGGATCGAATAATATGCTCACTCCAGTGTCTCCCAAAAGCGTTATAGTTGTTGGTACCTCAGTTATTGGTCCTTCTCTCATTGTCACTGTAGATGTGCCATCAAATATAGTGTAATTCCCATTGGAAACCGGTTCACCAGCTAATACAAAGTCGTACACGTCATGAGTGTGGGATGCATTTCCATCTGTTTTTATCATGTAGAAAGAAGCATTAAATGTAGGAGAAGTAGAATTAAGATTTTCCATCCTATATACTCCACCAACTATCCATTCTGTATTATCATCAGGATTATCATCTTGGATACTTGTGATCGAACCTTTTAGCAGATTTGGATCAGTATTGGTTTTATTTTGGCCATATGCGTAAGAGTCAAAGACAGAACTTCCGACTCCTATTATCGCTACAAATAATATCACTATGGATGTAGTTCTATTGTTCATCCAGATAACTTAAAGCCACTCATATTTAAGAAGTATATCTAATCCCTAGAAATTATTTCAGAGATGAAAATTCTGTCTACCACCTTTATAGATCAGCCAATAGGGCTGGCCATAATATGGAAAAAACAAATATTTATATCAAGTAGTTGAGATCCGATTTTACGAGCGCGATGCGATGTGCCTGTTCAATCGAGTCCTAATTTTGAAGGTTTTTCTGCCAGTTCCCTCTCGGCTCGATAAAATAAAAAAACGTTGAAGAATTGGACTCAATGACCACTATAGTGGTTTGACTATTTCATAATATCGTCATTTCTCACTCATCACTGGTTGATAGACTTCCTCTTTTCTTTTTTGATTTATCCCAAACGATCATCAAATTTAGGCAAAAAACCTGTAAATTCTGGAATCATGAATGTCCAAAATCTTCTTTCTAGAGGAGCATGATAGTCCGCTAAACTTAGGATGAGTCCACGTACTGACCACTAGAGATTCCAATTGGTGCGATAGTGGTGATTATTTTCTCTCTAACCAAAATGTGCTGATATTACTAAGACATTGGTCTCTCATAATAATGAGAGGGCCCATGCCCTCTTCTTGCATCAACAGCAGTCCATAGACTATCTTGTCAACTAAAAAGAAGTTCCGCACGCTTTCTTTGATCACATGCAACTTGTATACTTCAGACTCTTTCAAAACAAAGGCCTGATCATGCTACTCAAATAGATCCAAAATGCAAGTCAAATCCGCGCCTAGCAGCGTCTATGTTCAATACGTACAGAATATAAATCCAGAAATCCTCTCATTATCGTATGCTTATTCGACGTTAATGGAATACTCTGGAAGTTCCATAAATCATAAGTAGCTATTACCATTCACAAATCCCTACATGCGCAGGGAAGAAACCGAAACAGGCCAGTTCACGCTTCGAGAATTGGCTCGTGAGCCCCGCGAAAGCAGGCACATCTCGGTTCTGATCCTGCTCTTGACGCTGAATGCAGGCTTGACGGATTTGGTGACCTATATTTTTCTTAGCAAGACTTTTGCATCATTCATGACAGGTAATATTCTGTTCATCGGACTGGGTCTTGCTCAGGCTAACAGTGAACTATTAATAAACGCCGTTGTAGCGCTCTTAGTATACTTCACGGGTGTAACGGTCGGAGCATTATTTATTCATAGAGAGCCGTTACGACGAACAGCAAGGCGCTGGCGAAACAAAATCGTGCTTACACTGTTGGTGCAATGGTTCTTCTTACTCACTTTCACCATGGTTTGGTTCGGGACGAGCAATTTGGCTCAGCACAATGTAGCGAAAATCATCCTTTTGGCCTTGGCTGCCTTTGGAATGGGAATCCAGGGAGCAATCGTGATAGCATTCGAGTTTCCCGGAGTCGTTGCCAATGCCATGACCGGAGTCGTGATTGTCTTGGGGCAGCGTGTAGGTAAACATGTGGTTCGTTCAGGGTCAGGGGGCGAGTGGAGATGGACATTCTTGCTACCAGTCATTTATGCACTCGGTGCTATCGCTATTGGGCTTACGTATACATCGCCGCTTACGCCAATTCTTCCTCTCCTTATCTCGAGTGTTGCGATCATATACGTACTTTCGCTGGTAGGCCTAGATAAGATCGAAGCAAAAGATGCGGGATCCGATGGAGCCATAAAAGGCAACGATGAAAGATAGGAAGAACTCGATCAACTCTGAGTCTAACAGAGGGAACCTCGCAAATTCTCGAAGCTCTTTTACGGAAGAGCTTAGCCCCCAGGCGCACTCAGCCGATGAATCATCAGAATCAAAAGAGAACCCATATGAAATCTTGTGAATGATGCTGTTGACAGATACAACATTTGTGCCATTTCTCCTATCCCTTTTAAGTGGTCAGTAGTACAATCCATCATCATTCTTTGAGTTTACGCTGC
>JAICVG010000269.1 GCA_025935445.1 Nitrososphaera sp.
GAACGGCAATACAAAATCAGAACAAGATGAATCTTGGATGCTATCTACAGGCCGGCAAGATAGCAGCAGAGGTGAGGGAGACTGCACGCAAAAAATACCACGTAGGATTGACGCTCTTTGAGATCTGTGAATCAGTTGAGGCGAAAATCCGCGGTCTAAATGCCGAGCCGGCGTTCCCAGTTAACACAAGCCTCAATGAGACAGCCGCGCACTATACCGCAGAGCCAAATGATGATACCTTGGTCAAGGAAGGAGACGTGCTTAAGATAGATATTGGCGTCCACATTGATGGTTATATAGCGGATACGGCTGTCACAGTCTGCTATGACCCAAAATATGAAGCGCTTGTCAGTACAGCCGAAATGGCGCTCGGCGAGGCCGTAAGAATTGCAAGGGCCAACACTAAGGCAAGCGACATAGGCAGAGTCATAGAAGCTACGATAACAAAGTTTGGCTTTAAGCCAATACAGAATCTGAGCGGCCACTCACTTAAGCAATACACGATTCACGCCGGCAAGTCCATACCCAACATCTGGGCGAGAGGGGCTTCATTTTCTCTTCTGACAAATGAAGCGTATGCGATTGAGCCATTTATCACGACAAGAGATGGCCAAGGGGTTGTTTACGAAGGCAAGACGAAGAACATCTTTGGTGTAACCTCCCGCAAGCCCGTGAAGAACAAGGAAGCAGACGATCTTTTAGACCTCATCTGGAGTCGCTACAAAACCCTCCCATTTGCGCTGCGATGGCTTACTGACAAGTATGATGAAAAGGATCTACGTAGACTTGCAGATATGTTGGTCAGGAAAAGGAATGTGCATGCATACCCTATACTTGTTGAAGGACACAGCAAAATAGTCGTTCAAGCAGAGCATACTTTAATTCCTACAGAATCAAGCGTGAACATTATCACGCTTTAGCTCTTGTGTCTTCTTCTGGATACTCGCCATAGATTGCAGTTACCACTGTGTTGGAAGACATACACTTCTTACATTGCAATCCAGAGCCATAGATATAATCTCCTTCTTCATAGCGGCGCTTGGTTTTTTCGCTGCACGATTGACAGAAGTCTTCGGAGTATATTTCTGGCGTGATTTCCTTCTTTTTGCCAAACAGCATTGCTATTATTGCCCGACTCCTATTGTATTTCCAATGCCTATTACCATGACTGACTGGCCCTCAGATGTCCTGTCTTCAATAACTGAATAAACAGTGTTTGTCACCTTTTCAAACGCATCCGCTATTTCCTTGCGCATGATCGTGATTGCATCCTGCACAGACTGCTTGACGATGACTGCGTATATAGGGATGTTAAAGCGGGTCGCCACTTCTTCTACTTGGTACTTTTCCACACCTATGCCGCCGATAGCAGCGCCAATCCCTTCGGCCACGTCGCCAGTCTTTTCGCCTTCCAGCTTAAGCGCTGCATCTATCATAATGACTGTATCTATCTTGATCCCCATGTCGCCTACAAGACGGGTTATCGCTTCACCTGGTCTTCCGACAGTTCCAGCAGGCCCTTCAGCCTTAAGAAGATATAGCTTTCTGCCCTTGTATTCATCCTCGCTGTATATTGTTTCCTTTGCTGCATGCTTCTTTTCCTTTCCAACCATCATTTTACCAACAACCATAGGTCCTATTCCGTCGCCTATTGGCTGGCCGCGCTTGAATGCGCTTATGGCCTTTTGTAGTGCTTCAGCTTCTTCAAGCAGGAGAGGCATGACCATTTGAAGCTGGACAAGAATGAACATACTCGTAGTGCGCTTGCCCATTAGATAATAGTGCCTTACAACCTTGTAGATCAGGTTCAGAGCAGTTGCAGCCTCAAGAATGTTTTCTATCTTTGAAATTTCTTTGTCGCCTGCACCATAACACAATTTCTTGATCTCTGCGCGGACCCTGTCGTCTCGAGTTCGCATGACATGATCCAGCTTGTGCACCAACCCAGTTGGGTCAAGGTCAACAGGCAGGATTGTAAAATATTCCAAGAACCTGTCAACTCCGACTGCTGGATCGCTTGATGTAGAAGATATCTTTATGGCAGTCTTGACGTAGTCGATCGCTTCCTTCCTTGCATTTTCCCTCATCGTTTTTAATTTGGCAAGCGATTTTGATATTTCTCCTATAATTACACGCGACTGAAGCTTTTGGGCATACATCATGAAAAATGGGATCATGGCAAGGGACATAATGGAAACCCACATCCATGGGCTGCTAGGATCTAACCCTCCTTCTCCTCCAAACAAACCGTTAAGCTGAGATAGAAATGAAGAGAAGCCTAGCATTTGATTGCCTTTTTCCAAATCAAAAAAGTGTACAAGCTCAATTAAAGGTTGCGTTATATCGGTGCTGCAATAAAAATCTGCAATAACAACACAGGACCTAAGCACCGATCAGAAAAAGAATGCATTAAAGCAAGCAGATTCTCATATGAAAGTGCACTACCATATTGACTCCTCTAATGAGACAATGATTGCTGCCTTTATCGTTTAATGCACACATGTAATGTCCGCCAGAGCGTTAGATAATTTGGCAATAGTTGGCCAAGACACCAAAAAGGGTCAACAAGAGCAAAGCTTCCGCCAAATCCAGAGGGGCATCTAGGGAGATCTATCGCCGACATATTGAATCTAGCAGAGGTGCAGTAGGACATATATTGTGAGTGATGGCACCGCTAAACCATACCAGCACAAGACAAGTGTGTGCCTTAAGTAAGAAGGGTGCTTCTCCTGCAGTATTGGCTTAAAGAGCCAAGTTAACTAATCTGCCGATGATACACCGGAGAATCTTAACATCTAACCGATAAAGGTTGAAGGATAGTACAGGAGATATGCGCATAGATGATACCTTTATCTCTAATGCTTTTAGCCTATCAGACAGAAACCATGACATCGATGAGCTATCTCCTCAAGAAGAGAAATTTCCCAAGCTGATTGATTCATTGATCCCAGCGCCAGCTTTGGCGCATTTATAGGCAAGCTAGGTGGTGATGTTTTGATAAAGGCGATTGACAAACCC
>JAICVG010000110.1 GCA_025935445.1 Nitrososphaera sp.
AATGTCATGCACATTATACGATATCCTAACTTAGGTGCTAGACTCGGATTTGCTTCTGATGATGGTGTTGCTACTACCAACAACAGCAACATCACACCCGACATTATTCTAGAGTATCAGATGCAAAAACTTCAGGAAGTTGGTTATCGTGATATTGGGATTGTAAACAGTACAGATACCACAATGAATGTTATCAGTACAGGTTTAAACAATAATGTAATAGCAAATGTGCCAGCTAAACTTGTAGAAATGACATACAGCACTAACTTTGCTCCAAGTGAAATAAGAACAGGATATTTAATTTCAACTGCTACAGATGCAACACCTCGCAACTTGAGAATGGTAACAGGATATACCATCATTTATGAAGGCAATTCTACTGCTGCTACTGCTATCACAGCCTCACAAACAACAATGCTGCAATCCGGCAGTTTACTGCCACCCCCGCCAGTTATGCAGGTATTTGACTCATTTGAGTTAATGGCTGGAGAAGAAGTAGAACAAGTCATACTAGCTGCACTACGTGCACTAGTTGCACAAGCAGAAGAACCAAAACAAGCAAAAGAAAAAGAACCATCATCATCATCAGCAACAACAGCAGAAGAAGCAGAAGAAACCACATGCGATTCCTCGTATCCAGACAATTGTATACCACCTCCTCCACCAGACTTAACCTGCGATGACGTTGGTGCTCGCAACTTTGAGGTAGTGCCATCAGAGCCACATGGGTTTGATGGCAATGATAATGATGGCATAGGATGTGAGAGTGGAAGCAATCAACCTGACTTAAATGAGCCAGATAATAACTCAGGCTCAACCTGAATCGACCTGATCCTCATGCAGATCCTGACTCCAATAACAGAACAGATCTTTGATTCATTTAGAATAGTGTCTAAGTAGAAGAAGGATAAGAAAGCTTACGCATCATCATAAAGGGGAATGACTAAAAACAAGAAATTTCAAAGATTAAAAGAGCTTTGTCTAACTGATTGATTGCAGTACTATATCCTAGCCGCATCTGTTAGGTTATATTATTAAATATCCATTGCTCGCTAGAAACCTCAAGGATAATGGCTTCTTTAAGTCTCGCTCAAAAGATAATTTCGGATCATCTTGTGGAAGGCAAGGTCGAGCCAGGCCAAGAAATCGGTCTTAAGGTAGACCGGGTTCTTATGCAAGATGCAACTGGCACCATGGCATGCCTGCAATTTGAAGCCATGGGAATACCGCGGGTCAAGGTAGAACATGCCGCCATCTATGTAGACCATAATATTCTACAGACTGGGTTTGAAAACGCCGACGATCACCGTTTCCTCCAGACGTTTGCCTCAAAATATGGCATCTATTATAGCAAGCCAGGCAATGGCATCTGTCATCAAGTAAACCTTGAACGCTTTTCAGTACCCGGTAAATTGCTGATAGGCTCTGACAGCCACACTCCTACTGCTGGTGGCGCAAGCATGATGGCAATTGGAGTAGGGGGTCTAGATGTAGCTGTAGCCATGGCCGGCGCACCGTTCTACACCAAAATGCCCAAGATAGTCGGAGTAAAGTTGACTGGCATGCTCAGACCTTGGGTCACTGCCAAGGACATAATCCTTGAAATGCTGCGCAGACTGTCTGTCAAAGGAGGAGTGGGCAAGATCTTTGAGTACTATGGCGAAGGTATCAAGAGTCTTGGTGTCCCGCAAAGAGGAACAATATGCAATATGGGCGCAGAGCTTGGTGCCACCACATCTCTGTTTGAATCAGATGAAGTCACATTCGACTACCTGACTCGTCAGGGCAGGCCGCATGACTACAAGCGTTACATGGGAGACCCAGACTGCAGCTATGACGAAAACATAGAGATAAACCTGAGCGAGCTTGAGCCGTTGATTGCGCTCCCGGGCTCACCTGATGCCATTCACAAGGTACGCGACGTGCAGGGGATCGATGTTCATCAGGTGCTCATCGGCTCATGTACCAATTCAAGTTATGTTGAAATGATGACTGTTGCTCACGTGCTCAAGGGCAGAAAGGTGCACTCAAATGTCACGATGGCCATTAACCCCGGTTCAAAGCAAGTGCTTGAGACTGTAGCGCGTGACGGTCCAATATACGATATCATTGCTTCTGGCGCCCGACTGCTTGAAAGTGGTTGCCAGGGCTGCATAGGCATGGGCTCTGCACCAGGAACTGATTGGATTTCAATTAGATCCTTCAATCGGAACTGGCCAGGAAGAAGCGGCACGAAGGACGACAAGGTCTACCTGACATCGCCAGAAGTATGTGTTGCTTGCGCTGTGACAGGAAAGATAACTGATCCACGCGACCTTGGCGAGTATCCCAATATCCCATGGCCGGATAAGTTTGTAATCGATGACTCATCCATTATCGCGCCAGCTCATGCAGACCAGGCTGATAAGGTACAGATATTGAGAGGTCCCAATATACGTCCACTTCCACTACGGCAGCCTATGGAGTCCGTGCTGCAGGGTGAAGTGCTGATAAGAGTAGGAGACAATATCAGCACTGACGCTATAATGCCGGCTGGAGCTAAGATACTGCCTCTTAGGAGCAATGTGCCTGCGATAAGTGAGTACGTGTTCTATTGGATTGACCCTGACTTTGCAAAAAGAGCCAAGGAAAAACATGGTGGCTTTATTATTGGAGGCGAAAACTATGGTCAGGGGTCTAGTAGAGAACATGCTGCATTGGCACCGATGTATCTCGGAGTCAAAGGTGTCATCGCAAAATCGTTTGCAAGGATTCATAAAGCAAACCTAATCAACTTTGGGATCATACCATTTGAGTTCCATAATGCCTCTGACTTTGAGCTGCTGTATCAGGATACACCCATTACAATAGAAAATGTAGTCAGCAGCTTAAAAAATGAGAATAAAATGATTGAAGCGATAGCTGATAAGAACAAGATCACACTCAAGGTCGATCTGACTCCAAGGCAGAGAGAAGTTCTGATAGCTGGCGGCCTTCTGAACTACATCAGGTCTATCCAGCATAGATCTTGATAGTCTGCCGACAACAATTAGTAGTCAGCACCGAGAACATAACATGCAAACGCACAAGGCTGGGCGGGGAACGGCTTGAAAACCTTCAGCTGAGTCAACTTAGAAGCTATACAATTATGCTGTCTCAGTAATAATAGTGAACATTTAATCAATGCTTGACACCATCGTTGGAAAGCGCATCTGACAGAAAATATATAGAGCATTCAAGCCAATTTAGATTATAGTATGATAATGACGACGATATCTCTTGTAGCCACTGAGCCAAAACCCAAGGGCATTAAAGTAGAGACAATAGAGAACGCCCGAATGGTTCGCGGAACCACTTTATTGAAGCGCGGCTTTGCCCACATGCAAAAACATGGGGTCGTAATGGACGTAACGAATGTAGAGCAGGCCGTCATTGCAGAAGATGCAGGCGCGGTAGCAGTCATGGTTCTTGACAAGCTGCCATACGATGTTAGAAAGGCAGGCGGAGTAGCAAGGACTGCAAGCGTCAAGGTAATTCAGGAGATAATGGACGCGATAACAATCCCAGTCATGGCCAAGTGCAGGATTGGCCACACGGACGAAGCAAAAGTACTGGAAGCTGTGGGCGTTGACATGATAGATGAAAGCGAAGTGCTGACGCCAGCAGATGAAGAACGCCACATCTGGAAATGGGACTTTACACCTCCATTTGTCAATGGCGCCAAGAATCTTGGCGAAGCATTACGCAGGATCGAAGAGGGTTGCGCGATGATAAGGACTAAGGGAGAGCCGGGAACTGGCAATGTATCTGAGGCAGTAACTCACATCCGCATAGTCAACAGCGAAATACGCAGGATCCGATCAATTTATCAGGACGGCGACAAGCAGGAGCTGATGAAGGCTGCACGCGAATTGAAAGTATCATATGAAATAGTTGAAGAAACTGCGCGACTTGGAAAGCTACCTGTAGTTAACTTTGCAGCTGGAGGAATTACCACTCCTGCAGATGCAGCGCTCTTGATGAACCTTGGTTGCGATGGTGTGTTTGTAGGATCTGGCATTTTCAAGTCTGATGACCCTGCTCAAAGGGCAAGGGCAGTCGTGCTTGCTACGACATTCCATGATGATCCCACGACCGTCATGGAAGCACAAAAGATGGTTGATGAAAAGAAGTCGCTACTTGGCATGGACACAAGTAAGCTTGAGCTTCGTATGCAGCAAAGAGGAGAGCACGGGTGAACAATAGCAGTAGTAGCAGCAGCAAAAAGAAATCAGTCACAATTGGAGTTCTTGGCTTTCAGGGAGACATAGAGGAAAACGTAGCTGCCACAGGGCAGGCGCTGCAAGAGCTGCAGATGGATGGGAATGTCAAGATAGTGCGTTACCCACATGAGATCGAAAATATCAATGGCCTCATTTTGCCAGGTGGCGAAAGCACTGTGCAGAGCACTCTTATCGCCATTCAGCAGTCACAGCCTGTTTTGAAAAAGCGTATCTCAGAAGGTCTGCCTGTGCTTGGCACATGTGCTGGCATGATTATGCTGTCCAAGAGAGCCTATGATAGAGTCATAGGAGACACAAAGCCTAAATTGATAGGCAACCTTGACATCGTAATTGAGCGGAACGCCTTTGGAAGACAGAGCGACTCATTTGAAGCCGACCTTTCAATAAGCATGCTGAGCAAAGAGGCATTCAAGGGGGTCTTTATCAGGGCTCCAGTCGTAACTGAGGTAGGCAAGAATGTCGAGGTAATCTGCAAGCTTAACAATAGAATCGTGGCTGTCAAACAAGAAAACATCATTGGGACTGCATTTCATCCTGAGCTCTCAGGCGACTCACGGATACACAGGCATCTGATCGAAATGGCCCTTGAATTCAAGAACAAGAACGGTTCCTGAGGAATTACTCTTGAAAGTACTCCTTGAAAGTACTACTAAAGCAGTTTTGGTATGCTTGGCTTGCCTTCAAAAACCGCCTAGCCCCTAAATGGACACCGCTTCAAAGTGCTCGAATCCTGACCAATGGATAGTGTTGAATGCAAAGAACAGTGAGGATTTTTTTGCAAGCTGGCTACTCAATATTTTTCGCTAGAGACATCTTGACATATTCTTGTTCCTGTGGATAGAGCTGCAAAACATCATATAGCTGTAGTAGTAGTCAAGTCGCCCTACGAACATGATGTTATTAAAAAATTTCATCGACCACCTAAGTAGATTCAAGGGATTCAAGAACTAGTCTGCGACAAAAAAGAATGCTATCGCAATTATGATATAGACTGCTGTCAGCATTACGCCTTCAAACCAGTTACTTTTCCCGTCGTGCACTATCAGGTTCAGAATTATCGCTGCTAGGAAAAGTGTTGCAAGCTCCAACAGTGTAAACACAAGCGTAAATGGCTGGCCCATTGCAATGCCTGCAAATACT
>JAICVG010000288.1 GCA_025935445.1 Nitrososphaera sp.
GTCAAGCCTCGTCCACTATACGACAGACTGCAAACCTTTCGCTATGGAGTCACAAGAAATAGAGCAGCAGCTGCTATTGCATTTGTATCAGGCATCTTATTCATATCTTCAGGTTACCAGGCAAACATTGAGATTTACAATCTGATACAAGATCAGATTATTGCCATAGATGGTCTAAGGGACTTTTGGCAATATCTAATAGAACCAATAGGTGTTCTTGCAATATTGGCTCAGCTTGGAGGGATTACAGTATTGTTTGGAGCTGGATTTTTTGCAGCAAATCGAGTCAACATCGGAAAGTTCCTTGTAATTATTGGAACAGGTCAGGGCCTATTTACTATTGCACTACGTATTCTAACGGAGATTTGGACAGGACAGATATGGGGTGTTGATAACTATGTCACGTGGCTGACATCTTCTGCTGCGGGGCTTGGAATCTTATTTGCGGTATTGTCTCAGTCAGTATCTAAGGGAAAGGGACAAAGTATTAGTTCAAAAGCAGTCAGATTTGCATTGCGTCGGCAGATGCGTTCAAAAGCATAACGGGAAGAAATAAAGCTCCCATTGTTTTGGCTGCTGCGTGTGCCACTGACACGTCTTTTGATGAGATTGAGATCTGATTCGAGCAAATCCAAATGAAAAAGGCTCTCACATGGTGATCAAACTACAAGTGAAAGGATATGAGGTGAGTTTGGATGAATTCCCTGGATAACTTAGATGTGTATTGAGAAAAAGAGCTAAAGCATAAGCAGCTATATGGCCAAAAATGCGTTTCGAAGGTGTAACTTTGGTGCCAGTATCATTCCGCTATAAGTGCTTAGATCATTGCGCGAGAGCTATTGGTTATTGTCAATAATAAGAATATTCACTTCAAAACTGGTGAAATGCTTAACTCAAATAACAGTGATTTGCTCAGCTTGTGAGCAGGAGAAAATTCAACATAATAATTCTGGCCGTCTCTTTTATGGTAGTACTAGGGATCTTAGGAACTATTGTGAGCTTCGGCGCAACCAACTCATTTGCTCAGAGTGAGTTGACCGCTTTTTCTACCCAAGATCAAGAAGGAAATGCTACTGCCACTACTGCATCGCTTGGAAATCCATTTTTTGTAGAACAAGGCAGAATCACAGGACAAAGAGTACTTGCTGTTGCACCGCAACCCCAGTTAGAATTTAGTTTCATGGCTAATGCAAGCATAAACAATGCTGGTGGTGTTGTAATAAATGCAATAAACACTGGGACAAGTGTAAGCACACTCAATGCTGATGGGTCGTTCCATGGTGAAGGACAGGGTATACTAAGGACCCAAGCCGGTGGAGTGGCAACTTGGACTAATCAGGTAGTAGGGAACCTTACCTCAGAGGGAACCATAATAACCCGTGGGGTAGGATTCTGGAGCGCTCCTTCAACAACTGGTGAACTAGCTTTTATGAATGGTATGATAACGGTCTTTGAAGTTCAGATAGATATGGAAGGAAATCTATCAGCAAGAGAATGGAAGTGGGGATAGGAAGACATACTCTATTAGTCTAGAATTATAGGCAGTAATATAATAATAAACCAATACTTTCCGAAAGTAAAAACAATCCAAAAAAGAAGGAGGACGAGAATGATGTATATTTTTTTCTTCCTCGCCAGTTAATCAGAGAGTCAACCAATAACTATTGCTATTTTAACTGCTTCCGCTCTTCTTAGCATAGTCCTTTAAACCTGTAAAGTCAACTGCAACTACAGGTTCATTACCAACTACCCACGCATTATGACCAGGTGGAATTACTGCAGCGTCTCCAGGGCCAAATTCTTCTTCGGTTCCATCATCCATTACGACCTTAATTCTTCCTGATACAACGTATTGAGTATGTGGAGCTTGACAGCTATTTGTTTTAACTATTGGCTTTACACATTTTTCCCAGCTCCATCCTGGCTCTAAAATACCTCGTCCTATCGTAACATCACCAAGGTTTGCAAGTTCGACTTTTCCTTTTTCGAATGTCCGCGTCTCGTCAGGTGAGGAATCCAGACTTTTTTTCTGCATTCTTGTGTCCATTTTGTGGAATTAATACATGGAAGTTTGATTATAAATATTGCTAATCATCTTGATTTGCCAGATTGTTATTTATTTTATGTCAAATAGGAACTTAATATGGACTAGGCGCACGAAAAGCGACACGAGTTGATATAATGTATATAACATATCAGGTGAACAGCGCAATTTATTGGCTCTTTGTAGATGTTTTTAATGTTTCAAGCTTCTTTGTATAAAGCGATTTGATATTCGCATCCAAGTCCAATTCATATTTCGAAGCGAGAAAGTAAAGTAACGCAGTTGATTCTGTAAGCTCTAACTTGGCATGTTCTATATTGTTCCTTTCCATAGCAAAAGCGATTTCGCCAATTTCTCTTACCAAGTGGATAAAGGCGGCAGCCTTGTCATCTCCAAATTTCCTATTATAGTATTCAACGGCTACTAAATCCATTTCAATTGTATCGCTATTAGACTTGTTATAAAAACTCATCTTAGAACGATCATAAAAAACACAAGCTGCGATCAGTTAGATAATCTGGTAAAACAACTCTCGAGTCCTCCGCTGAAACGAGCTATTGATGAATCAATCAGATCAATAGCGACACAATGCGTTAATTTAACAGCTTGAGGTCTACTAGGTCTAGGCACGATCAATGGTCGTAGATAACTTGTCGGATATGATACAAGCTGCCCTTAGAGAAGATACTCCTAGTCCTAA
>JAICVG010000171.1 GCA_025935445.1 Nitrososphaera sp.
ACAGAGAGAGATAAGATGAATGGCTAACTATCCTTCTTTCCTTTTTGGTCATCCAAGCGCGCTTTACTTTCTCATTCGTTACATAGTCCTGTGAAAAGGATTCTAGTATCACGCCTACAATCTTAATTTTTCCAGCTATGCTTTGGTGTTATTCTTGCTGCTGCCGTCCTTCCCAATCTTCGATTAACAATGTCATGATACATTATCGCTCTAGGTACTACACGCGCTGCGTACTGTCAGATGCTATTATACATTCGCTCTCACTGTATAAAAAGTAGATATACACCAGCACCATGTTTCCCTGATGGCAATGAAAGCGATATTTATAACAGGAACTGCAGGGTCTGGGAAATCCCTCCTTACCTCTAGGTTACTCCAGTGGTACAGGGATAATGGCGCTTACCCCGTTACACTTAACCTTGACCCTGGCGCAGTCAACCTGCCTTATGAGCCAGATATTGATGTCCGCAATTACGTTGACATTGCCACTTTGATGGAGAGCTACGGGCTTGGCCCCAACGGATCAATTATAATGGCAAGTGACATGATTGCGACAAAGTTGGATGAGATCCAGAAGGAGGCGGATGAGCTGAACCCCGACTACCTGATAGTGGACACTCCTGGCCAGATAGAGCTCTTCGCGTTCCGAGCAAGTGGTCCATATTTTGCTGTAAACCTTCATGCGGACAACAAGGCGACGATATTTGCCTTCGATGGGATGTTAGTGTCATCGCCGATCAATTTTGTATCTATATCGCTACTTGCGTTATCTGTCAAACTGCGGTTGAAAATGGCTCAGATAAATGTGCTTACAAAACGCGATCTTGTAATAGACAAGCTAAAAAATATCATGGATTGGGCGGGCTCGAGTATGGCGCTTGAACATATTCTCAATAGCGAAAAAGATGCTGAGTATTCTCTCTTGACTAAAGATCTGGCACGCAGCATAAGCAAAGGTGGGTTCGCCCAGAGCCTCATAGCTGTTTCCAGCATCACAATGAGTGGCATGGTCAACCTAGCTGCCGCCCTTGCTCGAACCCTTAATCAGGGGGAGGACATTTAGGCGACTATGAAATCATGTAGCGCGGCTGCCCCATGCTCAACTGCAAACTTAGGGCCAGGATACGATGTGTTTGGCCTTGCGCTAGATGCACTTGAAGACAAAGTCAAAGTAAGTAGGATATATCCGGGCGTCGGAAGAATAACTATTAAGAATAGCGATCAAGCGATTCCATCAATGGTTGAATCAAACTCTGCTGGCCTTGTAGTAAAAAAGATGATGCAGGATTTTGAGATCAGCGATAGTACAGAGATCGAGATCACAAAAGGTGTGCCGACTGGCTATGGTGTTGGCAGCAGCGCTGCTTCAGCTGCTGCTGCTGCCATGGCATTTAACGCACTTTATGACTTAAAGATTGACAGGAATAGGCTTGTAGAATATGCCGCAGAAGGCGAGGTGGCAAGCGCCGGCACAAAGCACTATGATAACGTCTCTGCTTCTTTGCTGGGTGGTTTTGTGATTTGCCGTATTGCCAGCGACAGGCTGCAGTTCACAAGGCTAGAGCCTCCAAAGGACCTAGTCCTTGTTGTTGTAGTTCCATGCCTAGAAGTGCCAAAGAAAAAGACAGAGGTGGCAAGGAGCGTCCTTCCAAAGATGGTGCCGCTCAAAGACGTTGTTCACAATATTTCTGGCGCAGCCACAATAGTTGCAGGCTTTGCACTAAAGGATGTGGAAACAATAACTAGAGGAATAGACGACGATGTTATCATCGAGTCAGCAAGAAAGCATCTGATACCCGGCTACGATAGCGTCAAACAGAACGCTATTTCTGCAGGTGCGCTTGCAGTCACAATAAGCGGTGCTGGGCCTTCCATGATAGCATTTCTGAAAACAAACAAAAATGCAAAGATGGTAGCCGCCGCCATGGCCAAAGGGTTCAAAGAGACAGGAGTAGAGAGCAGGACGTTTGTTTGCCGGGCTAGCAAGGGTGCCCGACTTTTGGCATTGTAGATTCTACTTTTTGCTCTTGTTGAGGAAAGCGGACATCATTTTCTGTCTGTCTTCGTGAGCAAAGCAGAGCGCCCAACCATAGATCTCAAGCCTAAGTCCTGTCTCTAGATCTGTGTCCATTCCCCTGTTTATCAGCTTCTTGCTAACCTTTACTGCGACGAAACTGTTCTTCGCTATCTCCTTTGCAAGCGCAATGCACTGGTCCATCAGCTTCTTGTTTAGTACCTTGGCTATTTCAGTCGCCCTTTCCTTTTCCTTTGCCGCGTCACCTTTGGGCACTTCTGGTGGAAGTTTATCGTCAGGTCCTAGGCTGATTACCTTGTTAACAAGCCCTATCTGGTAGGCCTCATCTGCCATTATCATTTTGCCCGTGAATATTAGCTCCTTTGCCTTTGCTGGACCTATGAGCCGCATCAGGCGTTGTGTTCCGCCCCATCCTGGAGGTATGCCTATTGTCACTTCGGGCTGTCCTATTTTGGCGTTGCTTGAAGCGATCCTGATGTCGCAGGCCATTGCAAGCTCGCAGCCGCCGCCAAGGGCAAAGCCGTTTACTGCAGCAATGACTGGCTTTTCCAGCCGGTCTATTCTGTTTATTACGTCTTGAGCGGAAGTGGCGTACCTTTCTGCCTGCATCGGATCGATGTTGACCATGTAAGAAATGTCTGCGCCTGCACAGAATGAGCGCTCACCGGCGCCGGTAATGACTACTGCTTTAATGCTGTCGTCAGCTGCAAGAATATCAATCATCTTTGAAAGTTCAGATATAACATCCACATTCATGGCGTTGAGTGCCTCTGGTCTATTTATTCTTAGAATTGCAATGTCACCCTGTGGTTCAAGCTGAATGTACTTCATTGTAGACATATTGTAAGAGTAGGCAGCATTCCTTTTCAATAAAATCTTATTGGTCTTGACGAGCAAGCTATGGTTAAAAACTAGGTTAGAGATGATTGCCATAATGGTCAGGCTCCACCGCTCAAACGCTTACAGCATGAAGGATGTAGATGTTGTTGTAATAGGTGTCCCTGATGAATCCAAATCGCACGCCAAGCGTAAGGGAACGAGCAGGGCACCTGAAGTATTGAGAATAGCATCAAATGAATCTGAATTTTTTCAACGTGGCGGAAAGCTGATCCCCACTTGCCCAATGTGTGGAACCTTTGATCGAAAGAGGATATTTGATGCCGGCAACATACCAAACAAGCAGAAGCTGCGTGATATGGTGACTGACATTACTTCACATGGCAAGCTGTCGATTATGATTGGCGGAGATCACTCTTTAACTACTGAAACGATACATGCGGTCTCTAATGCCATTGGGAAAAAACTATCACTTTTGTACTTTGATGCCCATCCCGACTTTGTTTCTTCTACTAGGAATTATTATGGCTCCGTGCTTACGGACTCGACACAATCGCTCAACTTTAGAAAAAGTATGTTGATAGGCACAAGAGCTGCTGAGCCAGAAGAGCTTGAAAATGCAAGAAAGGCGGGTCTGATGATTGTAAACCCGCTAGAGATTGTTGAGCTAGGAGTAAAAAGAGTGGCGCAAATGATAAGGGCGCGAACAAGCGGATCCAAGGTCTACATTTCAGTAGACCTCGACTGCCTAGATCCAGCATTTGCACCAGGGGTATCAGTTCCTTCGCCGGGAGGTTTGTCATCTATAGATCTCATCTACCTACTCAACAAGGCAATCAGTGCTGGGAATGTCGTGGCTATCGACATCGTAGAACTTGCTCCAGATTATGACATTAATGGCGCTACTGCAATGCTTGCTGCCAGAATAATGTCAGAATGTATCGCGTCAGTCTAGCGTTTGTCCAGCTTTTTAGTCTTTATGTTCAATGGTTTGACTTGGCCATCATCGAGCCAGTAATTGTTTGCTTTAGTTCTGACGTGTATTCCTTCTCAGGTTGTATATGCATTAGCGAGATGTTCCGCTATCAATTCCAGCATAGTACGATGCAACGCCGTCGTCATCACAGCAGATATTGCCCAGCCAGTATTAAAGCGAGAGACATCAGACTTTTTACAACGCAGCGCTTATTGGGGTGTTTTTCTATGGAGGATGACGGTGCAGGAATTGGCTGTCATCACAAATTTAGTGCTTTTCAGTATAACATGCGATGCAGAACAGGTCACATCGCATGTACGATTCCATTCTGAAAGAATGATTTACAATTAGTTACGCAGTTTGATCGTAATCTCTTCTCCCATTCCTATTGGCACAGTGACTGACTGGATGTTGGGCTTGGTGTGCACATGGCGCGTATACTTTCTCATAGCA